>JANQGN010000625.1 GCA_028277295.1 Rhodospira sp. | reverse complement strand
ATGTTCGACCCGCTGACCTTCACCATCTGCACCGGCAACGAGGACGACCGCCGCCTGGGCATCGAGACCCTGGAGGGCATCCGCCTGATCCACGAGGCCCTGCCCGAGTGCCAGATCGTCCTGGGGCTGTCCAACATCTCCTTTGGCCTGAAGGCGGTGGCCCGCCACGTGCTGAACTCGGTGTTCCTGGATCACGCCGCCAGCCACGGCATGACCTCGGCCATCGTGCATGTCTCCAAGATCAAGCCGCTGCACGCCATCCCCGAGGCCGAGGTCCAGGCCGCCGAGGCGCTGATTTACGACAAGCGCGAGGAGGGCGGCCCCGATCCGTTGCAGGCGTTCATCGCCCTCTATCAGGACCGCACCGCCGAAACCGAGAAGAAGAAGGAACGCCCGGCCTCGGTGGAGGAGCGCCTCAAGCAGCGCATCGTCGACGGTGATCGCCAGGGCCTGGACGCCGACCTTGATGAGGCCATGCGCATCCACCCGCCGCTCGACATCATCAACGAGTTCCTGCTGGGCGGCATGAAGGTGGTGGGCGAACTGTTCGGCGCCGGCAAGATGCAGTTGCCGTTCGTGCTGCAATCCGCCGAGACCATGAAGGCCGCCGTGGCCCATCTGGAACCGTACATGGAAAAGACCGAGGGCCAGGAGAAGGGCATCATGGTCCTGGCCACGGTCAAGGGCGACGTCCACGACATCGGCAAGAACCTAGTCGACATCATCCTGACGAACAACGGCTACAAGGTCATCAACCTGGGCATCAAGCAGCCGGTGGCGGCCATTTGCGCGGCGGCCAGGGAGCACAAAGCCGACGCCGTGGGCATGTCGGGGCTGCTGGTGAAGTCCACGGTCATCATGAAGGACAATCTGGAGGAAATGGCCCGCGACGGCTGGGACGTGCCCGTCATCCTCGGCGGCGCGGCGCTGACGCGTGGCTTCGTGGAAGAAGACTGCGTTACCGCCTACGGCGACCACGGCCGCGTCGCCTATGCCCGCGATGCCTTCGACGGTCTGCATCTAATGGCCAAGGTGATGACCGGCGATTTCGACGGCCATCTCTCCGACATCCAGGACAAGCGGGCCGGCCGCCCCTCGCGTCGCAAGGCCGCCAATGACGACGCGCTGTCCGTCCCGGCGGAGGCCCGCAAGCGCAGCAACCGGCCGGTGGAGGCGGAGGAAATCCGCCTGCGCCGCCAGGAACTGCACGCCGGCCTGACGCCGCCGGAGCCGCCCTTCTGGGGGCCGCGCCTGCTGGAAACCTCCATCGCCGCCAAGACGCTGGTGCCCTACGTCAACGAGAACACGCTCTATCAGTTCCAGTGGGGCATCAAGAAGGCCGGCCGCACCCTGGCCGAGTGGAAGACGTGGGCCATCAAGGAGTTGCGCCCGGTGTTCCACGACATGACCCGGCGCTGCGTCGAGGAGGGCATCCTCAAGCCCCAGGCGGTCTACGGATACTGGAAGGCCGCCGCCGACGGCGACCAAGTGGTCCTGTTCGATCCGGATGGCACCACGGAGGTCACCCGTTTCGCCTTCCCGCGCCAGGACCGGCCGGGCGGGCTGTGCCTGGCCGACTTCTTCCGGGATATCTCCGACGACACCCGCGACGTCATCGGCCTGCAGGCCGTGACCATGGGCCACCGGGTGTCCGAGGTGGCGCGCCAGTGGTTCGCCGAGGACCGCTACAAGGACTACCTCTACCTGCATGGCATCGGCGTGGAGATGGCCGAGGCGCTGGCCGAGGTGGTCCATAAGCGCATTCGCGGCGAACTGGGTTTCGGCGGCGAGGACAGCCGCGAGATCGAGGGCCTGTTCAAGCAGGAGTACCGGGGCTCGCGCTACTCCTTCGGCTACCCGGCCTGCCCCAACCTCGGCGATCAGCAGGCGCTTCTGGACCTCTTGGGCGCGGACCGCATCGGCCTGTCACTGACCGAAGAGGACGAACTGGAGCCCGAGCAGTCCACCACGGCGATCGTGGTCCTACACCCGCAAGCGAAGTATTTCCGGGTGTAACGAAGACGGCCGTCATTCGGAAGCCGCGTGAAGAACGACGACTCTCGGGAGAAGACAGCGACGGCGGCGGCGCGGCGCTCCTCGACTCGGCGGCATCATCGCTTGCCACGGGGTGGAACATCTGGCAAAACAGGACTTTGGAAGGGTTTTCCAACCCTGTGTGCCAAGTGAGCGAGACCCCGACTCCAAGCCCCTGTCCACACCGTGCCGGGGGCACCCTGGGGACCAGGCTCGCCCGACAAGGGGCCGCACGCCATGGTCTGGGCCCGGTCGTCATCCCGGCGTCGCGCGCCCACGCGGACCTGCCCCGCCGCGTGGGATGAGGTCGCGTGGCCACATGACGGCCTCGTGACCGCATGGGACGAGGGGGAGTCGCCCCCCTCGTGGGACTCTCCGGCGCCTCACCATACCCGCCCCGCGTCCATACGCCGTCCCCCTGTCCGCCTCCTGGCGTTGGGTCTGCTGATGCTGGCGCCATTGGCCGGCGCCACCCTGGCCGCCCTGGTCGTCCCGCACCAGGCGACCGCGCAGGGAGAGACCATGACCGAGGCCCGGCCCTCGGCGTGGACGGATGCCCAACACGACCCCGACGGACCGCGCGCCGCCGCGTCGGCCCCGGTGGATCGCCTTCGCCAGCACGCCCAGGCCGAGGTACTGCGCCTCACCCGCCTGCTGCGTGATGTGCGCGCGGAACAGGCGGACGCCCGCCCCGCCAGCCATCCCACCTGGGAGGCCGCCTTGTCCGCCCTGATCGCCGGCCGGGCGGGCCACGCCACCGTGTCCGCCGCGTTGCGGCGAGCCGGCTCCCAGGCCCGCCCCGAGCACCTGGCGGCGTTAGCCCGGGATACCCGCGCGGCCGCCGACGATGTCCGGCGCGGCCATGCGCTGCTGGCCGCCGCCCGGCGCCAGACGGGGTGGCCCTCGGCCGGACGGGACTCGCCAGCGGGCACCGCGCCCGTGCTGACCGGCCCGGTCAACCCGCTGGATCCGGCCGTCCCCGCCACGGCCAGGGCGATCGCCTCACCCTCGCGGCCTGTCAGGCAGGCCCCCGACACCGTCGCCATGGCGGCCGAGCCCGCCGGTCCGTCACCAGCGGCCACCTCGTCCGCGCTCGACGGCGCCGGCTTGGTCGGGCCGTTGATGGATCGTCCCTCGGTCATGATGACGGGACCCCTGGCCCTGCCGCCCGCCGGTGTGGATCCGTTCCGGCGCGGCGGGCCGGCCGACTGGGAACCGGCACTCACACCCCTCGCCCGCCCGCCCGCCGACCCGTCGGTCTTTGTCAACCCCGCCTTCGCTGGACCCATGCCGGCCTACGAGTCCTTGCTACCGGTAATGGATCCGGCCGCCCAGGTGGCGGCCGTGCCCCGGCCCCACGCGCGGGCCACCACCGCGACGGCGCCAAACACGCCACACCCGTCGGCGACGCCCATCACCCCCACGGTCGTCCGCCAACCGCCGGCGGCCACACCCCTCCCCGCGCCTCTCGGGTCATCCACGCTGCGGGCGATCCCGGCCCCGCAAACACGGGCCCCAACGCCACCGCCAGCGACCCGACCCGTCGCGCCCACGCGCGAGATCCCCGTCTCCCGGGTCGAACCACCCGGTGCTCCGCCGCCGGCCGCCGCCGTGACCGACCCAGCGCCGTTGGGCGAGCGCGGTCACGCAAGCCGCCCGATTCCCTTCGAGGTGCGGCCAGACGCCACCACCGCCGGCCCGGACGCGCCACCCGAGCGCCAGTTCGCCAGCATCGCCGCCCAGGTGGCCGTCGAGCGCGAGAAGGCCGCCCAGATCTTGCAGCGTGTCGGCCCGGTGCGAACCGATCTCACCCGGCGCATCGATGCCCTGTCCGCCGCCGATGACCGCCGCGCGGCGTTGGGCCAGGTGATGGAGACGGTGAACGCGGCCGAGGGCAGCCTGCGCACCGCCATCGAGCAGTACGACGCCCTCAACCGACAGCTTGATTGGGCGCTCTCGATCGTGGAGAGCGGTCGGGCCTCGGGCAGCCAATGGTCGCCGCGCGATGCCTCCAGACAGGCCATCGCCGCCAGCGTTCAGGCCCGGCAGGGGGTGACCGGTCTCAAACTGGCCATGGGGCAGTTCGAGCGGGTCATGGGTCTGGGGCCGGGCGGAGAGCGGATCGGCGAGTGAGGGGCCGCCGGGCGGCCGCTGGTCCGTTACCGCGTCGGAATGGGCGTCTCACCGGTGTAATCGTAGAAACCCCGGCCGGTCTTGCGACCCAGCCAGCCGGCCTCAACGTACTTCACAAGCAGCGGGCATGGCCGGTACTTGGTGTCCGCCAGCCCATCGTGAAGCACCTGCATGATCGCCAGGACCGTATCGAGGCCGACGAAATCGGCCAGTTCCAAAGGCCCCATGGGATGATTGGCGCCCAGGCGCATGGCGGTATCAATGGCTTCCACACTGCCGACACCCTCATAAAGGGTATAGACCGCCTCGTTAATCATGGGCATCAGCACGCGGTTGACGATGAAGGCGGGAAAGTCCTCGGCTGGCACCGGGGTCTTTTCCAGCTTCTCGGCCACCACGCGAACAAGCTGGTAGGTTTCCTCATGGGTGGCGATGCCGCGAATCAACTCGACAAGCTTCATCATCGGCACCGGGTTCATGAAGTGCATGCCGATGAACTTTCCCGGACGGTCGGT
>JANQGN010000703.1 GCA_028277295.1 Rhodospira sp. | reverse complement strand
CCGGTGCGGCCCTGGCACCGCTTCGCGGTGCCAGCTTCTTATGATGGACGCCCGAAGGGCGTCCGGGCGGATGAGTCACACTCATCCGCCACTGGTATGAGTTCGGAGTCCGGAACAGTCATGGTCGGTGCGTGTCGCATCGTTTTCCGCCCTTCGGCCTAGGTCTCCTGGACGGGGGCGGTTCCTGGCGCTTGGCGATTGGGCCGGCGACGGTCGGACGATAGGGGCACGGCCCGGGCGGCGCCGATCCACGACACGCCACCAAGGCGTACGATTTTACGCCTTGCAAGGCCCTGTGCTATAGCACCGGGCAAGATCAAGACAGGCAGGGCCTTGTCAACGGAAACAACCCTCTCACCAGGCGCGCGCGGGGACGCGATCGGGGCGCCGGTCGCGGCCGCGCTTGTGAGGGGCAACCGGGGTTCGGGATGCGCGGCATCCCGGCCGCGAAGGAGAGGTGTCATGGAACGGGAAGCGATGGAGTTCGATGTTGTCATTGTCGGCGGCGGTCCCTCCGGTCTGTCGGCGGCGATCCGGCTGAAGACACTGGCGGCCGAGCATGGCCACGACCTGAGTGTCTGTGTGCTGGAGAAGGGTTCGGAGATCGGCGCGCACATCCTGTCGGGAGCGGTGATCGAGACGCGGGCGCTCGATGAACTGATTCCGGACTGGCGTGATCGCGGCGCGCCGCTGGACACACCGGCCGGCAAGGACCGCTTTCTGTTCCTGACCAAGACCCGGCACGTCCGGTTGCCGGCACCGCCGCAAATGCACAATGCTGGCAACTATATCGTGAGTCTGGGCAACGTCTGCCGCTGGCTGGCGGAGCAGGCCGAGGCGCTGGAGGTGGAGATCTATCCGGGCTTTGCCGCGGCCGAGGTGCTGTATCATGAGGACGGCTCGGTCAAGGGCGTGGCGACCGGCGCCATGGGCGTGGGCAAGGATGGCCAGCCCACGGAAAACTTCGAGCCTGGCGTGGAGTTGCACGCGCGCCAGACCATCTTCGCCGAGGGGTGCCGGGGCTCGCTCTCCAAGGGCCTGATGGAGCGCTTCGACCTGCGCAAGGGCGTGCAGCCACAGACCTATGGCATCGGCATCAAGGAGTTGTGGGAGGTCGAGCCAGACAAGCATCAGCCGGGGCTGATCGATCACACCATTGGCTGGCCGGTACCCCGGGACGTTTACGGCGGCTCGTTCCAGTATCACTTTGGGGAAAACCTGGTGGCCGTGGGCTTCGTGGTCGGGCTGGACTACAGCAATCCCTATTTGAGCCCGTTTGACGAGTTCCAGCTTTTCAAGACGCATCCGGCCATTCGCGGAACGTTCGAGGGCGGCCGAAGGATCGCCTACGGCGCGCGCGCCCTGACCGAGGGTGGGTGGCAGTCGCTGCCAAAACTGACCTTCCCCGGCGGCGTGCTGGTGGGCGACACGGCGGGCTTCCTCAACGTGCCCAAGATCAAGGGCACGCACACGGCCATGAAATCGGGCATGCTGGCCGCCGAGGCGGTGTTTGACCATCTGCGCGAGGGGCGGACCGGCCCGGTCATCGGCTATCTCGCGGCGGTCCGGGACTCCTGGCTGGGTAAGGAACTCAAGCAGGTTCGCAACATCCGCCCCTCGTTCAAGTGGGGCATGTGGGGCGGCCTCACGTATTCAGCGCTGGAGGCCTATGTGTTCCGGGGCGCCATGCCGTGGACCCTGCGTCATCACGAGGACCACGCGGCACTCAAGCCCGCCGCCGACTGCAAGCCCATCGACTACCCCAAGCCGGATGGCAAGCTCACGTTCGACCGCCTGTCCTCCGTCTATCTGTCCAACACAAACCACGAAGAAAACCAGCCCTGCCACCTGACCCTCAAGAACACAGACATTCCGGTGCGGGTGAACCTGACCACCTTCGGGGGGCCCGAGGCGCGCTTCTGCCCGGCAGGGGTCTATGAATTCGTGGACGACCAGGACAGCGGGGCCCAGCGCCTGCAGATCAACTTCCAGAACTGCGTGCACTGCAAGACCTGCGACATCAAGGATCCCACGCAGAACATTCACTGGGTTGTCCCTCAGGGTGGCGACGGCCCCAACTATCCGAACATGTAGATCCAGATAGTGCGCGGTGGGTCGTAAAGGCGCGGGACTCTGGGGGCTTCGGCCCCTGGAGCGGCGCAGGGTGATCGCATTTGAACAGCGATATTTGATCTGTCATGGCGAGGAGCGTGAGCTCCGACGCAATCCAGGGCACCCGGCACGACCTCCGCCCCTGGATTGCGTCGCCCGCGTCTTATGACGCGGGCTCGCAATGACGTCTTACGGGTATCGTCGCCAATCATGCCGCCGATGATGTCCGGCGCGATGGTCGTTTGCTCTGGCAGGCCAAACCCTTTCGGTCCATATGCAATCACCCTCTGGAGCGGCGGCTCTCATCTTGCGCCGCAACGCGTTGCCCGTCATTCTCGAGCGGACCGACGATGCCTCCCGCCCGTTCAGGAGTGTTTCATGGCGTTGCCCGCCAAACGCGCGTTTTCCGTGTCCTGCATGGCCCTGGGTCGTCGGCGGTCCCGCCGCTTGGCGCGCGCCAGCGTGCTTGCGCTTACCCTGGCGCTCGCCCCGGCGGCCTGTGCTCAGCCGCCGCTAATGGAGGCATCGCCGGCGCTGGCCGACCCGCCGCAGGGCGCATGGCCGTGGCTGGCGGGGGAGGGCGGTGGCATCAATGGCGCCGCCGGTGCCGGCGACGGAGCACCCTTTCCGGGCGCGGCGATCACCATCCCCGCCCAGGAACCCGGGCCGCTGGCCCGCTCGCTGGGTAAATTCCTGGCCGGACGCACGGCCCAATACGCCAATGACATCCCGGCCGCCGCCGACAGCTACGCCGCCGCCCTGGAGGCCGATCCCGAGAATTTCGAGCTGATGCGGCGCGCCTACTACTATTTGGCGGCCGATGGCCGGTTCCAGGCCGCCGCGGCGATCGCGGAACGAGCCCTGCAAATGCGGCCGGAGGACGACTTCGCGCCCCTGCTGCTGGCCGCGCGGTTCATGCGCGACGACGAGCCCGAGGCGGCCGCGGCCCTGATAGAGGGGTTGGAGGTGGTGGGCCTTAACACCTTGCTGCGGCCGCTGCTGGGCGGTTGGGCGCGGCTGGGCCAGGGCGACGACCTGGCGACCGCCCTGGAGACCCTGAAACCCGCCACAAGCCTGGCCTCGGCACGACCCCTGGTGGATTTGCATGCCGCCCTTCTGGCTCGCGTGGCCGGGGACGTTGAAATCAGCCGCGCGCGTCTGGATGCCTACAGGCATGATAACGCCCTGGACAGTCCCCGGGCCGTTCTGCTGGTTGTGGCGCTGTTGGTCTGGCAGGACCGCCTGGACGAGGCGCGCGCCCTGGTGCGCGAGCAGCGGACCACCAAGCCGGCGTCGCTGATGATCCAGCAACTGGCGGACAGACTGGACGAGCCGGACCCCCTGGCCGCCCTGACCGCCCTGCCGTCCACGGCCCGCGAGGGCTTCGCCGAGGCCCTTTACCACGTCGGCCTGGTCGTCAATCAGGGGCAGGGCTCGGACACCGCCATCGTCCTGTTCTCGCTGGCGCGGGCGGTGCGGCCCGACTTCCCGACCGCCGCCGTGGCCGTCGCCGAGACCCTGCGCCGGATGGAGCGCTTCGCCGACGCCGACCGGGTGCTGACCGGTCTGGACACCACGGCCGACCCGGCCCTGGATTACCTGGTCCAGCTTTACCGCGCCGAGAATCTGGAATACATGGACCGGATCGACGAGGCGCTGGCGCGCTACACGGCCCTGGCGGACGCGCGGCCGGACCAGGTCGAGCCGCTGGTGGACATGGGCGACCTGTTGCGCCGGGAAGAGCGCTACAAGGAGGCCGCCACCGTCTACGGCCGGGCCATCGACCGTCTGGCCGGCGACGATCCCAACCTGTGGCCCATCCTGTACCGGCGGGGCATTGCTCATGAACGGGCCGGCCAATGGACCCTCGCCGAGGTCGATTTCCTGCGCACGCTGGACCTGCGGCCAAACCAGCCGGAGGTGCTGAACTACCTGGGGTACTCCTGGCTGGATCGCGGCGAGAACATCGAGCGCGCTGTGGCGATGATCCAGGAGGCGGTGCGCCAGCGGCCGCGCGACGGCTATATTGTCGACAGCCTCGGCTGGGGCTACTACCTGCTCGGCCGCTATCCCGAGGCCGTGGCGGAACTGGAACGGGCGGTTGAGTT
>JANQGN010000380.1 GCA_028277295.1 Rhodospira sp. | reverse complement strand
CTGGACTTGATGCGCCTCATGAACAAGCGGTATCGCCGGGCTTAGTGTCGCGGCCCTAGCAACCCGCCGTCCTGGAGCCGAACAACGCATGAACATCTGCAGCTGTGTCGTCCACACCCACCCCGGTCAGGGCGCACGGGTCGCACCGAGGCTGGCCGAGCTGCCCGGCGTGGAGGTCCACGCGGGCGCCGACGCCGACAAGCTGGTGTTGACGTTGGAGGACACGGCGCAGTCACTCGCCGCCGACACCCTGGGTGCCCTGAACCAGGTGCCCGGCGTCATCAACTCGGTGCTGATCTATCACTACGGCGGCGACGACCTCGCGGTGCCGAGGGCCTAGGCCATCCGCCAGGCACACAGCAAACACCAGAACCGACGCCACCGGAGGAGACGCCTGTGACCGAATCCCGGACCCTTTCCCGCCGCGACTTCATCAAGTCCCAGGCCGCCATCGCGGCCGCCTCCGTCGCCGGTGTCACCTTGCCGGCGGGCCTGCTGGCCGCCGCGCAGGACCAGGCCGCCGACCCGGACATCCGCTGGGACAAGGCGCCGTGCCGCTTCTGCGGCACCGGCTGCTCGGTGCTGGTGGGCACCAAGGACGGCAAGGTCATCGCGAGCCAAGGCGACCCGGACGCACCCGTCAACCGCGGGCTCAACTGCATCAAGGGCTATTTCCTGCCGAAGATCCTCTACGGGCAGGACCGTCTCACCCAGCCGCTGCTGCGCAAGCGCGACGGCGTCTATGCGAAGGACGGCGACTTCGAGGCGGTGAGCTGGGACGAGGCCTTCGACGTGATGGCCGAGCACTGGAAGCAGGCGCTCAAGCAGAGCCTGCAGGAGAACGAGGGCAAGTCCGTCGACGAGATGACCTCGCGTGTGGGCATGTTCGGCTCCGGCCAATGGACGGTCTGGGAAGGCTATGCGGCGAGCAAGCTGCTCAAGGCCGGCATGCGCTCGAACAACCTGGACCCGAACGCACGCCATTGCATGGCGAGCGCGGTCGGCGCCTTCATCCGCGCCTTCGGCATCGACGAGCCCATGGGCTGCTACGACGATCTGGAGCACGCCGACGTGTTCGTGCTCTGGGGCGCCAATATGGCCGAAATGCACCCGATCCTATGGTCGCGGCTGACGGACACACGCCTGTCCAAGCCGGGCTGCGAGGTGCATGTGCTGAGCACCTTCGAGCACCGCTGCTACGAGCTCGCCGACAATCCGATCATCTTCGCACCCCAGACCGACCTGGCCATCCTCAACTACATCGCGAACTACATCATCCAGACCAAGGCCTACGACGCGGACTTCATCGCCAAGCACGTCCAGTTCGAGACGGCCACCACCGACATCGGCTATGGGCTCAGGCCCACCCATGTGCTGGAACAGCAGGCGGCCAACCCCGGCGTCGGCAAGAAGCTCCCGTCGAGCTTCGAGGCATTCGCCAAGCAGGTGGAGCCCTACACGCTGGAGTCCGTGTCCGAACTCTCCGGCGTGCCACAAGAGAACCTGTTGCGCCTGGCCCGTGCCTACGCGGACCCGGACAAGAAGGTCAGCTCCTACTGGACCATGGGCTTCAATCAGCACACCCGCGGCGTCTGGGTGAACGGCAGTTGCTACAACGTGCATCTGCTGATGGGCAAGATCTCGGAGCCCGGCAACAGCCCCTTCTCGTTGACCGGCCAGCCGTCCGCCTGCGGCACGGCGCGCGAGGTGGGCACCTTCGCGCATCGGCTGCCGGCGGATCTGGTGGTGAAGAAGCCCGAACACCGCGCCTTCTCGGAGCAGATCTGGAAGCTGCCCGCGGGCACGCTGAACGGCAAGGTCGGCTACCACGCGGTGCTGATGCACCGGATGATGAAGGACGGCCTGATGAACTGCTACTGGCAGCTGTGCAACAACAATATGCAGGCCGCCGCCAACCTCAACGAGGAGTCCTACCCCGGCTGGCGCAACCCGGCGGTCTTCGTCACCGTCTCGGACCCCTACCCGACCGTCTCCGCCCAGGCCGCCGACCTGGTGCTGCCGACGGCCATGTGGGTGGAGAAGGAGGGCGCCTACGGCAACGCCGAGCGGCGCACCCAGTTCTGGCGCGAGCAGACCGACGCGCCCGGTCAGTCCAAGTCCGATCTCTGGCAGATCATGGCGTTCTCCAAGCGCTTCACGGTGGAGGACGTCTGGCCCCCGGCGCTGATCGCCGAGGCACCGCAGTACGCCGGCAAGACCTTGTACGACATCCTGTTCGCTAACGGCGAGGTGGACAAGTATCCCTTCGACGGCCAGGTCACCGACGCCCGCGGCAACACCTACCGCAACCACGAGAGCCAGGACTTCGGCTACTACGTGCAGAAGGGACTGTTCGAGGAGTACCGCCAGTTCAATTCCGCGCCGGACAGCATCAAGAAGGGCCACGAGATGGCCCCCTTCCAGGCCTACCACGAGAGCCGCGGCCTGCGCTGGCCCGTGATCGATGGCAAGGAGACGCTGTGGCGCTTCCGCGAGGGCTACGACCCGCATGTGGCCGCCTTCAATCCGGACGGGGACAAGGGCGATGTGTACTTCTACGGCAACCCCAACGGCCGCGCCAATATCATCTTCGCGCCCTTTGAACCCGCCGCCGAGCGCCCGGACGAGGACTACGACCTCTGGTTGTGCACCGGCCGCGTGCTGGAGCACTGGCACTCCGGCTCCATGACCCGCCGCGTGCCGGAGCTCTACCGCGCCGTGCCCGATGCGGTGATCTATATGAGCAAGGACGACGCCAAGCGCCGGCGCCTGCGCGACGGCCAAATGGCGACCATCAGCACCCGCCGCGGACAGATCAAGGCGCGGGTCGAGACCCGCGGGCGCAACCGCCCACCCAACGGCCTGGTGTTCGTGCCCTGGTTCGACGCCAACCGGTTGGTCAACAAGCTCACCCTCGACGCCACCGATCCGCTGTCGAAGGAGACCGATTACAAGAAGTGCGCCTG
>JANQGN010000316.1 GCA_028277295.1 Rhodospira sp. | reverse complement strand
CAGGGCTCCGACCTCGGATGACCGGTCTGTAAGGGTCCATGGGTCCGAGGGAGATCCTTCGCGTCCCGCGGACGCTCAGGATGAGGACGTTCCCTTTTTAAGGGCTTCATCCTGAGGAAGCGGAGCGACCGAAGGATCCCCATCGATGGTCCTGACCCTCTCGGATCGAGACTCATGAACGATCATCCATCCGGGTTCGGAGCCCTGCGTGCCGCCCTTGACCCATGGGCCGCGCGCCCGCACCCTGCCGTCTCTCCCCACTCCCTCGACCAAGGAGAACAGCCGTGGGTCCCGCCCGTCCCTGGATCGTGCTCGGTGCCACCGCCGCCCTGCTGGCGGTGGCCATGGGCGCCTTTGCCGCCCATGGGCTTGATGCCCGGGGCGACGCGCGCGCCGTTTCGCTGGTGGACAAGGCCGCCCGCTACCAGATGGTACATGCCGTCGGCCTCATCCTGTGCGGCCTGCTGGCTCGCGCTCCGGCGGATGTGGGCGGGCGCTGGGTGCGCGCGGCGGGAGTCGCCTTCGGCCTCGGCATCGTTCTGTTCTGCGGCACGCTGTACACACTGGCGCTCAGCGACTGGCCGGTGGCGATGGCCGCCCCGTTTGGGGGCACGGCCTTCATGGTCGGCTGGGGACTGCTGGCGGTCGGCGCCCTGCGGGGGGGCGCCGGCACCGCCGCCGGATCGGCGCCCACATCCGACACCAACGCCCCCGGATCGCGACGGTGAACCGAGGGCGAGAGATCCGGAAACGCGGTCCCAAGCATCGAGCCTCGAGCACCAGACCGGACGGCGCCGACGGACCGGGCAGGTGCCGCCACGGCGCATTTCGCTGTCGTCGCGACGGAGGCTGTTGGATCTGACGCGGTTCCCTTATACAAAGGGCGGGGGTGACCGTCCCACGCGGGGAGGGCGATCGACACGCCCGGGTCACGGACCTCCGGGGGCCTCGGCCCCCAAGACCAGCACGGCGCTGACAACCAGGCAGGCGACCCATGTCCAAGACCATACTGATCGTTGAAGACAACGAACTGAACATGAAGCTGTTCAACGACCTGCTGCAAGCGCACGGATACCGAACCTTGCAGACGGCAGATGGTCGCGAGGTGATGGGAATCGCCCGGCAACATCGCCCCGATCTCATTCTCATGGACATTCAGCTTCCGGAAATCTCCGGCCTGGAGATCACCAAGATGCTGAAGGAGGATGACGAGTTGAAGTCCATTCCCGTGGTCGCCGTCACGGCCTTCGCCATGAAGGGAGACGAGGAGAAAATCCGCGAGGGTGGCTGTGAGGGGTACATCGCCAAGCCGATCTCGGTGGCCAATTTCCTGCAGACCGTTGGAAAGTTCCTCGCCTAACGTCCCGAACACCGCCCGCCGCCCCGCGCCCAGGGGTGTGCTGGCCGCGACCGGCCCTTAGCCCAACGCCCGCGCGTCGCGCCCCGGCTCGGCCGGTGTCGCCGGATGATGCGCGAGCAGCGTCACCAGCGTGGGGATCACCGCCTCGGGGGCATCCACCACAGAGAAGAGGTGCCGATTCTCCGGTGGCGCGAACCCCTGATCGATGACCCGGTCCACCAGGGCCAGCAGAGGATCCCAGTATCCTTCGAGGTTGAGCAGCACCATCGGCTTGTCATGCAGGCCAAGCTGGCGCCACGTCAGGATCTCGAAGGTCTCGTCCAGGGTGCCCAGCCCTCCCGGCAGAACACAGAACGCCTCGGCGCGCTCGAACATGCCCAGCTTGCGGCTGTGCATGTCGCTGACGATGTGCAGCTCCGGCAGGCTCTGGTCGGCCACCTCGATCCGCTCCAGGTGCTCCGGGATGAAGCCCGCCACGTGCCCGCCGGCGGCCATGGTGGCGCGGGCCAGTTCACCCATCAAGCCGACGCGCCCCCCCCCGAACACCAGCGTGCCGCCGCTGTCGCCGATGCAGGTGCCCAGCCGCCGCGCGGCCTCGACCCACGAAGGACGGCTTCCGGTCCGGGCACCACAAAACACACACAGGGAGAGGGCTTGCGTCATGGTCAGGGTCTCGTGTCGTGGTGTGTGAAGAGTCCGGCCGGATGACGGCTGGCGGCGGTCCCATCGCGCGGGGAACCGCAGCCCCCGGTTCTAGACCAGAATGGGCCGCATGGAAACCGCGTCCGCCGCGGGGCAGGGCTCCGAACCCGGATGGACGATCGTTCATGAGTCACGATCCGAGAGGGTCAGGACCATCGATGGAGATCCTTCGGTCGCTCCGCGTCCTCAGTGTCTGTCCGGAAAGCCGTGCAAAACACCACATATGGAATGCGATCCCGGCACAGGCACACAGTATGCTGCGGTTCCCGAGACTTTCCGGACGGGCTCTCAGGATGAAGCCCTTAAAAAGGGAAAGTCCTCATCCTGAGCGTCCGCGGGACGCGAAGGATCTCCCTCGGAGCCATGGACCCTTACAGACCGGCCATCCGGGTTCGGAGCCCTGCCCTCTCCCTACAGCCGCTTGATCTCGATGCCGTGCTTGCGCAGCGCGTAACCCACCTGGCGGGGCGTCAGGCCCAGCAGGCGCGCCGCCTTGGCCTGGACCCAGCCGCTTTTTTCCATGGCGTCAATCAGGCGCGCGCGCTCGGGAAGACGGCCGCTGGTGCCGCCGCCCGCCGTCGGATCCACGTTGGCCTCAGGCGGCGTGGATGTCTCGGACGGATGGCCCGACGCCGCCGGGTCGCCCGTGCAGGACGCGCAATCCCCCTTGCCGGATGGGCAGGTCGAGGGGGAGGACGGCGGCGGTGCCGGACGGGGCCCCATGTCGGGAATGGCCCCCATGCCGCCGATCGCCTGGGTCGGGCCCTCCGTTTCCCGCCACAACACCGAGGACAGACACCCGGCCTCGCGGCACGCGAAGTCCTCCGCGCTGATGACCTCGCCCCGGACCATGGTGGCCACCCGGGTAATACAGTTCTCCAGTTCCCGCACATTACCGGGGAAGGCACAGGCCCGCAGCAGGTCCAGCGCCCCGGGGGCAAAGGCCAGGCTGTCGCCGTTTTCCTCGTTGAAGCGGTCGAGGAAATGCCGCGCCAGCGGCTCGATATCCTCGCGGCGATCCCGCAGCGGCGGCAGCACCAGGGCCACCACGTTGATGCGATAGTAAAGGTCGGCGCGGAAGGCGCCCCTGGAGACCGCTTCTTCCAGATTCCGGTTGGTGGCGGCGATCAGCCGCACATCCACCTTGCGGGTGCGCGACGAGCCCAGCCGCTCGAACTGGCCTTCCTGGAGCACGCGCAACAGCTTGGCCTGGAAGGTGGGGGAGATCTCGCCAATCTCGTCCAGGAACAGGGTGCCGCCGTCGGCCATCTCGAAGCGGCCCTTGCGCTCGCCGGCGGCGCCGGTGAAGGCGCCCTTGTCGTGGCCGAACAGCTCCGATTCCAGCAACGTATCGGGCAGTGCCGCGCAGTTGACACAGACGAAGGGCTTGTTGGCGCGGGGGCTGACCTGATGGATGGCGCGGGCGATCATCTCCTTGCCGGTGCCGCTCTCGCCGCGCAGCATGACCGGCGCGCGGGTGCGGGCCACATGGCGCACCTGATCAAGCACGCCAACCATGGCCGGGCTGCGCCCGACGATTTCGCGGAAGCGCGGCGTGCGTCCGCCGGACAGGCGCTCGGCCCGGGCCAGCTTCTCGCGGCGCGCCTGGTCGGCCAGCAGCGTTTTGCGGTCGGCGGCCACCAGCCGATGCAGGCGCACGGTCTGACCGATCAGATTGCCGACCATGGCGAGCAGCCGCAGGTCGTCATCGAAGCCGCCGGGCCGGTCGCGCTCCACCGAGAGCGTGCCGAGCACGCTGTCGCCGGCTCGGATGGGAACGCAGAGGAACGAGACACGGTCCGGCTCCGAGGGATCAGCCTGGCGGGCATAGGCGGCGAATCGAGGATCGTCGGCCATGCGACTCACCACCAGCGGCATGTTGGCCCGCCGCACCTCATGAGCCACCGCCAACGGGTAGCCGCCATTCTCCCGGCGCGCCAGGTCCAGCGACAGGCCGTTGATGGCCACCAGGGTCAGGACACGGTCCTCGCCATGCAAGGTGATGGCGCCGCGCCGCATCTCCAGGTAGGAGGACAGAACGTTCAGCACATCGCGCAACGTGGCGTCCTGACTGAGGGACGCCGATAGCAACTTGCTGATTTCGTAGAGCGTCAGCATGGGCAGGGCGGCGGCCGCGGCCGCCGCCGCCCCGGCGCGACCGGATCCGCTCGCCGCCGCCGACGACAGCGCGGTGATGGGGATCGGGGACTGAGCAGCCATGGGCGTCGCTCCAAGGGAACCGAGTGCACCGCACCATGATGACCCGAGCCTGCCCGAAAATCAATCACTCAACACATATGCACAAATATTAGGCAACCCTCCCCTTTTGTCCCGGCCTGCCCCACCGAGACAGGCGGCAACACGGATACCATAACGAAAACGGGGGCGCCCGATGGCACCCCCGCTTCGCAATCGACGTTGGCCTGTCTGGCGGCCGGTTGGGCTCAGCCGAACTTGAACTGAATGCCATAGCCGCCGCGGGGGTAGTTCCAGTCCAGGTCCCCGCTGCCGGCGGTCAGCACCCGGCAGGTGCCGCATTCCATGCAGCCATCGGGGATCACCTCAACGGTGCCGTCGTCGGCCTTCTGATAGCAGCCGGCCGGGCAGACCTTGACCAGGGTCAGCAGGGTTTCCGAGGGCACGGTGTGCGGGGCAATGCACACATGCGGGTTCCCTTCGTCCACCTTGTAGCGGTTCTGGAAGAGCTTGTCCTCGACCTTCACCGACGCGCTCTCGAGCATGATACCCCTCCTTTCTGTCGTGCGACCGACCTCACCGAGCAAATCCGACGGGACCGACCGATTGCCCGGTGGCTCCCGCTCGCCGCCCTCGACCCTAGCGAGTCAGATCGTAGCTAATCCCTGTTTCTTCCGTTTCCCGATCCACCTTGTCAAGCACCGTATCCAACAAAGTTACAAGGACTCTAAGGCCGCCCTGGTATCCCAGGGTTGGGAAACGGTGGTGGTGATGCCGATCGAAGATGGGGAAGGCCAGCCGGATCAAGGGGATTCCCAGGTCCTGCTGAAGGAACTTGCCATGCGAGCTGCCGATCACAAACTCGGCTGGCTCGGTGGCCAGCAAGGAGCGCAGGTGCCACAGGTCCTTGCGCGCCCACACCTGGGTGTCCTTGCCGAAGGGCGAGGTGGCCAGCAGGGCGTTCATCGCCTCCTCCCAGGGCGGGCCGCCGTTGGTGGACAGGCAGTGCACCGGCTCCACCCCCAGTTCCAGCAGGAAGGCGGTCATGCCGTAGACAAAGTCCGGGTCCCCAAACACCGCCATGGTGCGACCGTGCAACCATGCCTGGCTGTCGGTCATGGCGTCCACCAGGCGCCCGCGCTCCAGCTCCAGCTGGGCCGGGATGGCCTGGCCGGTCATCCGCGAGACGGTCATCAGGAAGCGGTCGGTGCCGCCCACGCCCATGGGATAGTGGAACGCCTCGGTCTCCTGGCCAGTATCGGCGATCATGTCCAGGGTCTTCTCGCTGCACCACTGTTGCAGGGAGATCGTGCCCTTGGCGTCGCGGGCCGCCTTGAGGTCCTCGATCGTCGTGCCGCCGGCGTACATCTGGAAGTCGCCGTTGGTGGGCGTGTCGAACACGTCGGCCACGTCGCAGATCAGCCGGTGCTCGGCGCCCATCAGGTCCAGCATGCGGGTCAGCTCTCGGTTGTTGGCAACCGCGAAGCCATCGAAGCCGGGGATGATGTTGACCGACGAATCGGGGGTGGGATCGCCCTCGATCTGGTCCCAGGCGTTGGCGACGATGGCCTTGACCATGACGTCGAAGCCGTTGACGTGGCTGCCCACGAAGGCCGGGGTGTGGGCGAAGGGCACGGGGAAGTCACGGGGGACCGCGCCCTTGTCCTTGGCCTGGATGATGAAGGAGTTGAGGTCGTCGCCGATGACCTCCGCCATGCAGGTGGTGGAGATGGCGATCATCTTCGGGTCATAGAGGGCATGGGCGTTGGTCAACCCGTCCACCAGGTTGGTCAGGCCACCGAACACCGCCGCGTCCTCGGTCATCGAGGTGGAGACCGCCGACGATGGCTCCTTGAAGTGCCGCGCCAGGTGCGAGCGATAGTAGGCCACGCACCCCTGCGAGCCGTGCACCATCGACAGGCAGCCATCAAAGCCAGCGGCGGCGAATACGGCGCCCAGGGGCTGGCAGGCCTTAGCCGGATTGATGACCAGCGATTTGCGCGCGAAGTTCTTCTCTCGGTAGTCCTCCGTCTTGGTCCAGTCCGATATCTCCTGGACCTTCTCGGTGGGATGCGGGCACTCGAAGGTCTCCCGCTTGGCCTCGAACATGGCCTGATACTCAGGCTCCTTGAACAGCGTGGCGTGATCAAGCACGCGCTCTGCGGACTGTGGCATGGGTCGATCTCCCTTTTTTCCCGGTCGGCGCGGGCGCCATCCCGAGCCGGCCGACCGGCGCGACCGCGCCGGCGCCGCGCAGCGGCGGAGCCCCGATGTCCCGGCCGAACCGGGACACGGGGCGATGATGTCACGGACTCAGGAGGCGGCCGCCTCGGCGGCCTCGGCCCAGGGCGCCTTCGTCAGGCCCCACACGGGGCTGTTGACCGCCATGTCCATATCGCGAGCGAACACCGCGAAGCCGTCGTAGCCGTGGTAGGGGCCCGAGTAGTCCCAGGAATGCATCTGCCGGAAGGGCACGCCCATCTTCTGGATGGCATACTTCTCCTTGATGCCGGAGCCGACCAGGTCGGGGCGCATCTTCTGGATGAACGCCTCCAGCTCGTAGCCGGTGACGTCGTCGTAGATCAGCGTGCCCTCCTTCACGTACGCGCCGGTGCGCTTGTAGTCGTCGCCGTGGGCGAACTCGTAGCCGGTGCCGACAACCTCCATGCCCAGGTCCTCGTAGGCGGGGATGACGTGGCGCGGGCGCAGGCCGCCCACGTAGAGCATCACCGTCTTGCCCTCCAGGCGCGGCTTGTACCTGGCCAGCACCGCGTCGACGGCGGGCTGGTAGCGAGCGATGACCTCTTCGGCCTTCTCCTGGATGGTCTCGTCGAACTGGGCGGCGATGGCGCGCAGCGACTCGGCGATCTTGCCGGGGCCGAAGAAGTTGAACTCCATCCAGGGGACACCGTGGGTCTCTTCCATGTAGCGGCAGATGTAGTTCATCGACCGGTAGCAGTGGATGAGGTTCAGCTTGGCCATGGGGGCCTGCTCGATCTCCGCCAGGGTGCAGTCGCCCGACCACATGGCCACGACGCGCAGGCCCATGTCCTCCAGCAGCCGCCGCGACGCCCAGGCATCGCCGCCAATGTTGTAATCGCCGATCACCGCCACGTCGTAGGCGGTGCCACCCTCGGTGCGGGCGTTGGGTTTCAGCACCCAGTCGCGGATGGTGTCGTTGGCGATATGGTGGCCCAGCGACTGGGACACACCCCGGAAGCCCTCGCAGCGCACCGGCACGATGGTCTTCTCGATCTCCTCGGCCTTCTTGCGGGCCACCGCCTCGATATCGTCGCCGATCAGGCCGATCGGGCATTCCGACTGGATGGTCAAACCCTTGTTCAGCGGGAACAGGGTCTCGATCTCATCCACGATCTCGCCCAGCTTCTTGTCGCCGCCGAAGACGATATCCCGCTCCTGGAAGTCGGAGGTGAACTGCATGGTCACGAAGCGATCGACGCCTGTGGTACCCGTGTAGTAGTTGCGGCGCTGTGCCCAGGAGTAGTGCCCGCAGCCCACCGGGCCGTGGGAGATATGCACCATGTCCTTGACCGGGCCCCACACCACACCCTTGGATCCAGCGTAGGCGCAGCCCCGGACGGTCATCACGCCAGGGATGGACTTGACGTTCGACTTAACGCCGCAGCCGGGGGCATCCTCGCCCTCGGCGGCGCGCGCGACGGTCAGGTGTTTGCCACGGCGCTTGGCCGCCTTGGCGGGGTAGGCGGCCAGGACGTCGGCGATCATGGCTTCGCCAGAGGCGGGGCTGGCTTCGGGGCCGCCAGCGTTGTCCAGGGGAGTCATCGCATCCTCCGTTGGGACCAGAATGGGAAACGAATGCGGTCTGCGTTCGCGCGGGAGACGGCCGGCCAGCCAGGGGCCGGCGACCCGGACCCGGCCTCAGGCCATGGCCTTTTCCTTGGCCTCCAACTCGGCGATCTGCTGCTCCTCGGACTTCATGATGCCGAACTCGACCAGCATGTCCTCCAGTTCCTCCATGCTGATGGGGGTGGGGATCACACCCTTGCCGGAGTTCTCGTGGATCTTGCGGGCCAGTTCCCGGTACTCGTTCGCCTGCTTGGAGTCCGGCGCGTACTGAATCACGCTCTGGCGCCGCAGTTCGGCGTGCTGGACGATGTTGTCGCGCGGCACGAAGTGGATCAACTTGGTCCCCAGCTTGGCGGCCAGTGCCTCGGACAGCTCCAGTTCCTTGTCGGTCTTGCGCTCGTTGCAGATCAGGCCGCCCAGGCGCACGCCGCCGGAGTGGGCGTACTTGAGAATGCCCTTGGCGATGTTGTTGGCGGCGTAGAGGGCCATCATCTCGCCGGACATGACGATGTAGATTTCCTGGGCCTTGTTCTCGCGGATCGGCATGGCGAAGCCACCGCACACAACGTCGCCCAGCACGTCGTAGGAGATGTAGTCCATGTCATCGTAGGCGCCGTTCTCCTCCAGGAAGTTGATGGCGGTGATCACGCCCCGGCCGGCGCAGCCGACGCCGGGCTCGGGACCGCCGGCCTCGACGCAGCGGATGCCCTGGTAGCCGATCTTGACCACGTCCTCGAGTTCCAGGTCCTCGACCGAGCCGGCCTCGGCGGCCAGGTGCAGCACGGTGTCCTGAAGCTTGGTGTTGAGGATCAGGCGGGTGGAGTCGGCCTTGGGGTCACAGCCGACGATCATGATCTTCTGGTCCAGTTCCACCAGGGCGGCCAGGGTGTTCTGCGAGGTGGTGGACTTGCCGATGCCGCCCTTGCCGTAGAAGGCGATCTGACGCAGTGCGCTCATAAGGGGTCTCCTTTCCGGTCCGGATGGCCCCCCAGGAACGAA
>JANQGN010000288.1 GCA_028277295.1 Rhodospira sp. | reverse complement strand
GTCCTCCAGGGTCACGGCCTCGATGTAGGCGTTGCGCTCGTCCAGATAGGACGGCGGCAGCCCCTCCCGCTGCATGGCCACCAGGATCCGGGCGATCGCCCGGGTCGAGGTGAACCGCAGCGGCCAAGCCCCGGTCAGGTAGGTGCGGGCATCGGCCAGTTCCTCCGCCGCCGGTCCCTCGGTGGCCATGCGCCGCCATTCCGCGCGGATCAGCGCCAGGCTATCGGCCACCCGCGCATTGCTGGTGGCCACGCCTCCGATCCAGATCGGCGCGTGATCCATGGGCAGGAGATAGCTATAAACCGAGTAAGCCAACCCGCGCGCCTCGCGCACCTCCTCCACCAGCCGCGACGAAAAGCCGCCGCCGCCGAGGATGTAGTTCACAACATAGGCCGCATACCAATCGGGATCCGACCGCTCCAGGCCCGCATGACCGAACACGGCCACGCTCTGCGGCACCGGGCGCTCAATGACCACCGTGCCGCCGTCGGCCCGGGCGACGGCCTCCGGCACGGCCGGCAGGTCGGACGTTTCCGGCAGACCGCCAAAGGCCGCTTCGACCAGAGTCGCCAGCCGCTCGGGCGTCACGTCCCCAGCAACACCAATGACCAGGCGGTCGCGCACCAGGTGGTTTCGGGCGAAGGCTCGCAGGTCATCCTCAGTGATCGCCGCGATGCTCTCGGGCGTGCCGTCCGGATCGCGGCCATAGGGATGATCCGGGAACACGGTCGCATACCAGGTCCGGCGCGCGATGGTGTTGGGATCGTTCTGGTCGTAGCGCAGGCCGGCCAGGATTTGGCCGCGTATGCGTTCCACGGCGTCGATGTCGAAGCGGGGTGCCCGCAACGCCAGGCTCAGCAGATCGATGGCCTCGTCCAGGTTCTCCGTGAGCGTCTTCAAGGTGCCCCTGAAAGAGTCCCGCCCGGCGTTGAAGGAGAGTTCGATCGCCATGTCCGCCAGGCGATGCTGGAAGGCCCGCGAATCCAGGTCCCCGGCGCCCTCGTCCAGCATGCCAGAGACAAAGGACGCCAGCCCGGCCTTGTCCGGCGGATCCAGCGCCGCGCCACCGTCAAAGGCAAAGGTGAGCGTGACCATGGGATTGGTGTCGTCGGACACTAGCCAGGCTTCCAGGCCGCCTTGGGTGGTCACGCGGTCGACCTCGACGGCGCGGGCGGCGGACACGACGGCGACCAGCGCGATCAGGAGCGCTCCCAGAAGGGTGGCCGCCGAATGGAACAGGGGGCGCAGGGCCATAGTGGACTCCCTCACGTGCGGGACTCGGGCAGCAGGATCGCGGTGGCGGTGTTGGCTCGACCGAAGGCGACGCGCGCGGCGCGCATCACGTCGTCGGCGGTCACGGCGGCAATGCGTGCGGGCCACGCCTCGATGTCCTCGATCATCGCGCCGGTGGCCAAGGCGGCGCCGAGGACGCGCGCGGTTCCGAATGTGCTGTCACGCGCGTACACCACCGACGCCCGCAATCGCTGCTTGGCGCCGCCGATCTCGTCCTCGGTGACACCGTCGTTCAACAGGCGAGCCACCTCGGCATCGACCGCCGCCTCCAGGTCGGCCGGCGTCACGCCGACGGCCGGGGTCGCCGACAGGGTGAAGGTCCCGAAGTCCACGGCGCGCCCGTTGTAGTAGGCCGAGGCCGAGACGGCGACCCCCTGATCCACCACCAGCGCCTCATACAGCCGGCTCACCGGGCCGCCCCCCAGAAGCTCGGCCAGCACCTGCAAGGCGGGGTACAGGTCGCTCTCCCCCCAGTTGCGGCTGGGAGCCACACTGCGGCGCCACCAGGAGGCTTGCCCCACCTGCGGATGACGCATGGTCAGCGTCACGTCGACGGGCGGCGGCAGGTCACGCACCCGCGCCCGCCCCACCGGATCATCGGCCGCGGGCACCTGGCCATAGGTGCGCTCGGCCAGCGGACGCACGTCCTCCAGCGTCACGTCGCCGACTACCACCACCACGGCGTTATGCGGGGCGTAAAAGCGGCGATAGAACGCCAGCGCGTCTTCGCGGGTCAGCGCCTTGAGTTCATGGGACCAGCCGACGATCGGGTTCTTGTAGGGATGCACCGACCACAGGGCCTGGTCGAGACGCTCGCTCAGAAGCGCGGCCGGTTCATTCTCCGTGCGGCTGAGGCGCTCCTCGACCACCACGGCCCGCTCCGTCACCACATCGTCCTCGGCCAGCCGCAGATTGGCCATGCGGTCGGCCTCCATCTCCATCACCAGGGCCAGGCGATCACTGGCAATGTTCTGGTAGTACCCGGTGAAGTCGCTGCTGGTGAAGGCGTTGTCCCGTCCGCCGTTGCGGGCGACGATGCGCGAGAACGCGCCCGGCTGCAGGGTCTCCGTCCCCTTGAACATCAGGTGTTCCAGCAGGTGCGCGAGGCCCGACTTGCCCGGCGGCTCGTCGGCGGCGCCCACCTTGTACCACACCATGTGGGTGACCACAGGAACCCGATGATTGGTCACCAGGACGACCTGCAAGCCATTGTCCAGGGTGAAGGTCTCGGGCTCGAACACCTGGGCGTGGGCACGCGGGCCGCTGATCAGCGCGACCAGAAGGGTCAGGGTCACGACAGCCAGGGCGGTCCATGCCAGTCGGCGGCGGGCCTCGATCTCGTGGGCCGAGAGCCGCAAGGCGATCGCCCGGGCGCGGGGCCTGGCCGGAGGACGCGGGCGGGCGATGGAATCGGCGCCGGGGCGCCAGGAGGGGTCGGGCATGGGCATATCCTGTCTCAGGATCGGAGGATCATGCCCGGTGATATGGTCGCGCGCGGACGCTGGCTCAACGCCCAATGTGGACTCAATTGGCGTGGACCCGAATGGGATAGATCGCCAAGCGTTGGGCGACCCCGGACCCAGTCATGCGAAAACCGGCGCGGGATGACGCGCCGGCCTGGGCGGAACCACGATACAGGGCCAAGGAAGCCCGGGTGCCAAATCTAGCGCAACTTGGTTTCCTTGAAGACGACATGCTTGCGCGCCTTCGGATCATACTTGCGGAATTCAAGCTTTTCCGTGGTCTTGCGCGGATTCTTCTTCGCCACATAAAAGTAGCCCGTGCCCGCGGTGCTCTCAAGCTTGATCTGGATGGTTGCCGGCTTGGCCATGGTCAGGGTCCCGCTTCGGTCAGGAGATCGGCATCAAAGGAGCCGGCGACAATACCCGGATCCAGACCCGAGTCAAGGGGCGGGTTGTGGTCTGTATGGGTTCAGGCTGCGTGAGATTCTGGAGAAGGCTCTTTGAGAGCGGCCTGAAGGTACTCGAGTGGGGTCAGGCCGTTCAAGGCGCGATGAGGCCG
>JANQGN010000162.1 GCA_028277295.1 Rhodospira sp. | reverse complement strand
GTCCTCCATCGCCGGATACAAGACCTCCTCTATGGCGGGATTGAGGCGATGGATTTCGTCGATGAACAGGACGTCGCGGGCCTCCAGGTTGGTCAGGATGGCGGCCAGGTCGCCCGCCTTGGCGATCATCGGTCCGGAGGTGGCGCGGAAGCCCACCCCCAGCTCACGCGAGACGATCTGCGCCAGCGTTGTCTTGCCGAGCCCCGGAGGACCGTGCAGCAGCACATGATCCATGGCCTCGCCCCGGGACCGGGCGGCCTGAACGAAGACGCGCAGGTTCTCGCGGGCGAGCTTCTGGCCGATGAAGTCGTCCAGGGTCTGGGGTCGCAAGCCGGGATCGGCGTCCCGGTCCTCGGGCCGGGGATGGCCGGAGACCAGGCGGGGTTCGGCGGGATCGGGGTCGACGGGGGTCATGGATGAGTGTCCCGGCCCAGCGCGCGAAGCGCGGCGCCCAGGGTGTCTTGCAATGTGGCGCCCTCACCCAGGCCGGCGGCGGCCTGGGTGGCGGCCTCCCAGGCGTCCAGGCGACGATAGCCCAGGTTGACCAGGGCCGAGGTGGCGTCCTCGATCACCCCCGCCGGTGTGTCGCCGGAGGCGGAGGCCGCGACGATGGGCGCCGGGCTGTCGGGCAGGGCGGTCCCGATCGGTTTTGGTCCGGGCAGGGCGCCGAGGCTGCTGGCCTTGTCCTTCAACTCCGACAGGATCCGCCCCGCCAGTTTCGGCCCCACCCCGGCGGCGCGCTGGATGGCGGCCTTGTCCTGGGCGGCGAGCACGCCGCCCAGGCGGTCCGCCGGCACCACCGAGAGGATGGCCAGCGCCACCTTGGCGCCCACCCCCTGGACCGTGCCCAGCAGGCGGAAGGCGTCCCGCTCCAGGGTTTCGGCGAAGCCGTAGAGGTGGATGTGATCCTCGCGCACGTGGGTCTCGACGATCAGGCGGATCTCGTCGGCCGCGCCGGGGGCGGGCAGGCGGGCCAGGGTGCGCGCCGAGCAGAACACCAGATATCCCACGCCCTGGACATCGATCACCGCCCAGTCGTCTCCCGCCGCGTCCACCCGGCCGCGCAAGGCCGCGATCACGGCGCGCCTCCCGCGCCAGTGGCGGCGAGCACCCGGGCGGTGGCGCGCAGGTGGGCGTGACAGATGGCCACCGCCAGGGCGTCGGCGGCATCGGACCGGGACGGGTCGGCGCCCGGGAGAAGCGTGCGCACCATCAGCGCCACCTGCGCCTTCTCGGCGTGGCCGCGTCCGACCACGGCCTTCTTGATGGCGTTGGGGGTGTACTCGGTGACCGGCAATCGCCGGAGGGCTGGCGCCAGAAGCACCACGCCGCGGGCCTGCCCAAGCTTGAGTGTGCTGTGCGGGTTGCGGTTGACGAACGTTTCCTCCACGGCCGCCTCGGCCGGGCGCCACCGGTCGATGACCGCCGTAACGCCGGTGTACAATTGAGCCAGCCGTGTTGCCAGGTCGTCGTCGTCGTCGCTGGTCACCACCCCGTCGGCCACGTGGGAGAGGCGGTTGCCGGCCGCCTCCACCACGCCCCAGCCCGTGACCCGAAGGCCGGGATCAAGCCCCAGGATGCGCATGCGTTTTCCTTTTGTAGACGGACGATGAACAGATTGCCCGCTCACCTCGGCAAACCACCCACGTCAGCATGCGCCCTTTGTCGCTCTTTGTGTCCTACCCGGTCACGGGCTTCACGGTGATGCTGGCCTGAATGCCTTGCGTGGACTGATAGTGCGTGACGTCGTCGACCTTCCAGAGAGCCCAGGACCCATCCTGGGCCGTCGCGATCTTCTCGCCGACGCGGGGCACCGAGTTGAACGGAATCCTGGTCGGCTTCTGGTTGGGCGCGTGCACTTCGATGGTGATAGCCATGATTGTTCCTCGCTTCTGAACGCGATCAGGCGCGGTTCGGCCGCTTCTCACCAACGGCTCTGGTCCGCGCTCACTCACCAGCGGGATATACGGTGGCAGCGTCGCTGCCGATCATGGCGCGCTTTCAAGTGACCCTCGTTCAACCGCCGCTGGGGTGATCTAAGCACTCAGCTTTTGCATGATCTCGTCGGCGATCTCGTAATTCGCGGCGACCCGCTGGACGTCGTCGTTGTCGTCCAGCACATCCAGGAACTTCAGCAGCGTCTGCGCGGTGGCCTCGTCCACCGGGATGGTGTTGAGCGGCCGCCAGTCCAGGCGCGCGGCCTCGGGTTCGCCCTTGACGGCGGTCATCGCCTCGCGCACGCCGTTCAGGTCATCCGGCTGGCAATAGATGTCGTGGCCACCCTCCTCGCTGTCCACGTCGCTGACCACGTCGTCGGCGCCGGCCTCGATGGCGGCTTCCAGGATCTCGTCGGCGCTGCCGGCGGCGGCGGGGTAGCGCAGGAAGCCGACACGATCGAAGTTGAAGGCCACCGAATTGGTCTCGCCCATGGACCCGCCGTGCTTATTGAAGGCGGCGCGCACCTCGGCGGCGGTGCGGTTGCGGTTGTCGGACAGGCACTCGACGATCACCGCCACGTTGCCGGGGCCGTAGCCCTCGTAGCGCAATTCCTCAAGGGTGTCGGCGTCGGCGGTCGCGGTGGCCTTGGCCATGGCCCGCTCGATGTTGTCCTTGGGCATGGATGCCTGTTTGGCGGCGGCGATGGCGGCGCGCAGGCGTGGATTGGCGTCCGGGTCCGGGGAACCGGCCTTGCAGGAGACGGTGATCTCGCGGGCCAGCTTGGTGAACAGCTTGGCGCGTTTGGCATCCTGACCGCCCTTGCGGTACATGATGTTCTTGAACTGGGAATGACCGGCCATGGTCGT
>JANQGN010000156.1 GCA_028277295.1 Rhodospira sp. | reverse complement strand
GAACGTGAGGTACAAGCCCCGCCGCAGATTGGAGGCATCGAGCACATTGACCACCACGTCAGGGTGCTCGACCAGCAGGAACTCCCGGGCGACGCGCTCTTCCAGGGAGAACGACGTCAGGTTGTAGGTGCCAGGCAGATCGACCAGTTCAACGGTGACACCGCCGTCGCGATAAACACCGCTCTTCTTGTCGACGGTTACGCCCGGGTAGTTGGCAATGTGCTGGTGCACCCCGGTCAGGGCATTGAACAGCGTGGACTTGCCGCAGTTGGGCTGACCGGCCAGGGCGACCAGAAGGCGGCGGGAAGGGGCCGAAGACTCAGGCATGCACGACCTCGATGCGGGCCGCCTCGGCCCGTCGCACGGAAACCAAGGTGGCGCCAACGCGCACTTCGATGGGATCATTGAGCGGGGCGGCGCGCACGACGGTGATGGCCGCATTGGGGACCAGGCCCATGTCCATCAAACGCTGCCGGATGGCGCCGCGCCCATGCAGGGTAAAAATGCGGCACGTCTGGCCCGGCGGGATGTCGTTGAGGGACCGCCCCTCGAAGTGTGGCTGGCGATGGCGGCCTCGACCATGCCCGAGGCCGAAACCCCGGCCCTGGCCACGCCCCTGGCCGTGCTCTGGGCAGCCGTCAGGCGTGGTTGCGTCATGAGGCTGGGAGTCACTGGCCGAGGCGCCCTGTGAGCCGCGCCGGCCCCATCGCCAGCGCCGCCGCGATCCGAGATGATGATCGAGCGCGCCGGGATCGGGTCCGGCAGAGTCCTCCACCGTGCCAGCAGCCTCACGATGCCGCTCGCCGCGACTCCGCCTCAGGGCTTTGAACATGTTTCCGAATCCTCTTGTCCGGGCTCATACAGACCACCAAGACCGGACCCCGATTTCAGTGAGGCCCACCCAGCAAGGTCAGCACATAGCAGGTCGCCAAAGTAAGTGAGAATAATTCTCACGTCCAGGGATTTATTGGGGGTTTTTCGTCCCCGCCGGCCGCCCATATGACAACAGGCTGACGTCCGTCATGGCGGGACGCCGCGACCACACCCCAGAGTGATGCAAGATAAAGTCCGCTCCAACCAAAGCATCGGATCATGCGTCCACTCCCCACTCCACGACAGTTGCGTTATCTGGTTACGGTCGCTGAAACATTGCATTTCGGGCAGGCGGCCGAACGCTGTCATGTCACCCAATCCACCCTGTCGGCCGGGATTCGCGAACTGGAAACGCTGCTTGGCGTGACTCTGATCGAGCGTCAGACCCGTCGACAGGTGGTGGTCACGCCCCTGGGGCGAGAGATCGTGGCGCGCGCCGAGCGGCTGTTGGCCGACATCGAATCCCTGGTGGAGACGGCCGAGGCCGGAACCCGCCCCCTGAGCGGCCTGTTCCGGCTCGGGGTCATCCCAACCATAGGTCCTTACGTCATGCCGCGAGTCCTGCCTGAGTTGCGGCGGGCCTATCCTGACCTGCGCCTGTATCTTCGCGAGGACAGGTCGGCCGTGTTACTGGACGCGCTGGCCGGAGGGCGGCTCGACGCGGCCGTCCTCGCGCAACCCTTCGATCTTCGCGGCAACAGAACAGAGGACCTGGGTCAGGAAGACGTTGTGGTGGCCTTGCCGGCCGGGCATCCGCTGGCGGCCCGTGACCATGTCTCCGAGGCGGACCTGGTTGCCGAATCGCTGCTGACCCTGGAGGATGGCCATTGCCTTCGCGATCATGCGCTGGCCGCCTGCAATCTGGACCGGGGGCGTGGTAACGAGACCTTCCAGGCGACCAGCTTGAGCACACTGATCCAGATGGTGGCCGGTGGACTGGGGTTGACGCTGCTGCCATGCATGGCCGTGGCACGCGAGGTGACTCCGGGCAGTGGCGTGATCACGCGACCGCTTTCTGGTGACGACGGTCCCGCGCGGCGCCTGGTGCTGTGCTGGCGGCCTGGCGCGGCGCGCGAGAGCAACCAGCGCCTCCTGGCCGAGGTGCTGCGGCGAGCCTGTCGGCTGGCGATTGGCGAGGGGGCGGTGCCCACGCGCCCGTCCGAGGGGGAGACGGCCGCCTGATGCCCGTTTCGCGAGTGCGGGCGGCGTCTTGCGCGCCACTGGCGTCGATGTCAGAGTGGCCCGCTTGTTTTCCTGACTGATGGATTCTGACATGACACCGGTGCAGGCGCGCACGGCGTTGGGCTTCTCCTGCGCCGGACACACGATCAGCCATATCTTCGAGCCCATATTCTACGTCGTGGCCCTGGTGTTGCCGGCGCGGTTCGGCATCTCGTACGAGGCCGCGCTGGCGCTCATCTTCGCTGGCAAGCTGATGTTCGGCCTGGCCGCGCCGCTGGCGGGCTGGCTGGGCGACCGGTGGAGCGCCACCGGCATGATGGCCGCGTATTTCCTGGGCGTGGGTGCCAGCGCTCTTTGGGCCGGCCTGGCGGGCGGTCCCGCCGAAATGGCCGTGGCGTTGACGGTGCTTGGGGTGTTTGGCTCCATCTACCATCCGGTGGGCATCGCCTGGCTGGTGCGCACCGCCGTCAATCGGGGCCAGGCGCTTGGATTCAACGGCGCGTTCGGCGCGCTGGGACCGGCCCTGGGTGGGGTGAGCGCCGGCGTGCTGATCGACGTGTTCGGATGGCGGGCGGCGTTCCTGGTCCCCGGCGTCCTGACGCTGGCGATTGGCGCGGGCTTCGTCTGGATGCTGGCGCGGGGCGTCGTCATCGAGACCAAGACCGACGCCCGACCGGAGCCGGCGCCTGATCGCCGTGATACCGTGCGGGTCTACATCATCATCGCCATGACCATGCTGGTCGGCGGTATCATCTACCAGGCAACCCAGGCCAGCATGCCCAAGGTGTTCGACGAGCGCCTGGGATCCGCCTGGGGAACCCTGTTCGGCGATGGCGCGAGCGGCGTGGGCGTGGCGGTGATGCTTGTCTACACCATCGCCGGCGTGTTCCAGATCCTCACCGGACATCTGGCCGACAAGCTGTCTTTGAAAACCGTCTACGTGGGCATGTATGTGTTGCAGGCGCCGGTGCTGGCGCTGGCCGCCGCCGCGACGGGCCTGCCGCTGTTGTTCACGATGATTCTGATGGTGTCGTTCAACATCGGTGCGTTGCCGGCCGAAAACAGCCTGTTGGCGCGCTACACACCGACCCGCTGGCGATCCACCGCCTACGGCCTCAAGTTCGTGCTGGCCTTCGGAGTCAGTGGCCTGGCGCTGCCGTTGATCGGCGTGATCCGCGCCACGACCGGTGACTTCGCGTTGCTGTTCCTGGTGTTGGCGGCGTTGGCCGCTTTGGTCGTCGTCGCTGGTGTGCGGCTTCCCGATGAGCGGCGATGGACGGCTGCCGCGCCGCCGCCCCCCGCCGCGTCGGCGGCCGCGGAATAGGGGCCGTCATCCGCCCGTACCGAAGACACGACCGTCGGCGCCGGCCCCGGCCCCGGATCACGGCGCGCGACCGGTGGTCGCGTCCCGAACGTCAACAGGCTCTAGGTCGACCAAGACCAACAACAATGGCGCGGCACTCAGGAATGGTGTCTCCGTATGATATAATACGTGTTAATATTGTATGGCACCGGTGACGTGGGGCGCCCCGTGGGTCCGCCGTCGTGGTCTGTGCTGGATGTCGTCGGACAAAAAAAACCCCGGAAAGCAAAGGCTTTCCGGGGCAAGTGGAACAGGGAGGTTTCACGTCTGGGAGACGTCGGGAACCCGTCAGGGACGAGACCCGCACCGGATGAAGCATCCGATGTTCC
>JANQGN010000119.1 GCA_028277295.1 Rhodospira sp. | reverse complement strand
TTATCGCTGGGTCTTGTCTCTAGAGCATGTTGTGCGATTTCTGAATCGCCCAGCATGCTCTAACAATTTGTTTTTCAAGCAAATCGTCGTCGCGATCTGTGCCAGATCGCTCGGGATTTGCTCTAGTCCTCGGATCTTAACGCCAGGTGCCGGCATACACGCCTGTGGTGCCGCCGCCGCCTTCCATGAAGGCCGCCGCCTGGCCGGCCGCCGGCGCGGCGCCGGCGATGGCCGCCTTCAGCGTGCGGACCACTTGCGACACATACGCCTTGCCACGCTGGCGCCCCTCTACCTTCAGCGCCGTGACGCCGGCCTTGGCGAAGGCCGGTACCAGCGAGGTGGCGTCCAGGCTGAGCGGGTCCTCGAACAGGTGCATCTCGCGACCCATGACCTGATAGCGGCCCTTGCAGATGGTGGGATAGCCGGCCTGCTCCCCGGCGCCGAAGCGGTTGACCACGAACTCGCCCAGGCGGGAGATCATGGTCTCGCCCTGCTGCTCGTAGCGGACGTGGCTGGCCGGCGAGCAGGCGCCATCCTTGTTGGGCGAGATGCCCGTGGCATAGGAGGACAGGCAGCAGCGCCCCTCGGCCATCACGCACAGGCCGCCGAACACGAACACCTCGGTCTCCACATCGGGCACGGCGGCGGTCAGGGCGGCGATCTGCTCCACCGTCATCACCCGGGGCAGCACCACGCGGTGGATACCGAACGCCTCGCGATAGAACGTCACCGAAGGCACGTTGGAGGCCGACGCCTGCACCGACAGATGAAGCCTCAGGTTCGGGTGGCGCTTGGCGGCATAGGCGGCCAGACCCATGTCGCAGAGGATGACGGCGCCGGCCCCGGCGTCGGCGGCGCAATCCACGGCGCGGCGCCAGACCGAGTCGTCACCGGCATCCGGGTAGGTGTTGATGGCGATCATCGGCCGCACGTCGGCGCGATGACAGGCGGCCACGGCCGCCGCCAGCTCCTTTTCCGAGAAGTTCAGGCCCGGGAAGTTGCGCGCGTTGGTGCGATTGCGGAAGCCGAAATAGATGGCATCGGCCCCGGCCTCAATGGCCGCGTCCAGCGCCGCCGGCGTTCCGGCCGGGCACACCAGTTCCATGGGAGCAGTCATCGCCAGGTCCTCTCGGGCAGGAGTCGGCCGCCCTCCGACCGGCGGCGCGTCTAACACCAGCGGCGGATGAGCATGACTCACCCGCCGTTGGGCGCCGTACGGGCGCCCGCGTTCTCAGTCCTGGCGCCGCGACACGGCGTCGGGCCAGCCGCGGACCGTAACGGTCATGGTCCTCCATGACCGTTGGCCTTCACCCAGCGGCGCGGCGCCGCTGGGTGCGCTGGAGGCTGGCCTCCAGCTTGGACAGGCGGCCCTCCTGACGGGCCAGTTCGGTGCGCAGAGGGGCGAGCACGGCGTCCTGCACGGTGGCCAGGTCACGGCTCGCCGCCGCGTGCACCGTCTGGCCGATCCGCAGCACGTGCGGCAGTGCGTGTCCCAGGGGCCAGGGCATGGCGCGGCCCACGTCGTCCAGGCCGGCGTTGGCGTCCTCCAGGGCGTAGCGCAACGCCATCACCAGGCTTGTGTCGCCCTCGATGGTCAGGGCGCGGGCGAAGAACGAGGCGTCGCCGTCCATGCCCTCGGTGTCCAGCATGGCGGTCAGCGT
>JANQGN010000030.1 GCA_028277295.1 Rhodospira sp. | reverse complement strand
CGGCCCCACCCCGGCCGAGGTGCACCAGGCGCGCGAGGCCCTGGGCGAGGACGCCAGGCTGATGCGCCACTGCCGCCAGTGCCGCGCCGACGCGGTGGGGATGCTGGGCGAGGACCAGTGCCAGACCCTCGCCGTCGGCGATCCCGATCCGGCGGCACCCCTGCCCCGGCCTGATCCCGAGGCCCGCGCCGCCTACCGGGCGGTGGTGGAGAGCGCCCGCGCCGAGCGCGCCGCCGCCGCCGCCCAGGCCAACGCCGTCGCCCGGGCGGTGGCCCCGGCCGCCGAGGCGCCGCGCCTGGTGGCGGTGTGCTCGCGGGGCGGCGGGCGGGTCAACCTGCATTTCGGCAAGGCCACCGAGTTCCACGTCTACCAGGTGGACGGCACGGGCATCCGTTTCTCCGGGGTGCGGCGGGCCGACAACTACTGCCTGGGCGGATATGGCGACGCCGAGCGTCTGGACACCATCCTCACCGTGCTGGAGGGAGTCTCGGCGGTGGTCTGCGTGAAGATCGGCGACGGTCCGCGCCACCGCCTGGAAGCCGCCGGCCTCGCCGTCCACGAGGACGACCGCCATGAGGTCATCGAAACGGCCCTCGCCGACTGGCTGGCCGGGACGGCCGCCCTCCCCGCGACGCGGGCGCGCGCCTGACCCCGCGCCTCTCGTGTTGTCCCTCTCACGGAAGGAGAGATCCCCATGGCCTACAAGATCCTGGCCTCCCAGTGCACCCAATGCGGCGCCTGCGAGTTCGAGTGCCCCAACGGCGCCATCACCATGAAGGGAGACGGTTACGCCATCGACCCCGTCGCCTGCACCGAATGCGCCGGGCAGTTCGACGAGCCCCAATGCGATTCCGTCTGCCCGATGCCGGGCACTATCAAGAAAGCCGCCTGACGCGGAGGAGGCAGTCCTGATGACCAGTCCTTCAGCCGCTGGGACGGGGGCCGACGAGGGCGCGCCCCTGGAGATTGATCGCCCGCCCGCGTTCGCCCTGGGCACCAAGGTTCGCGCCCGCGTGTTGGTGCGCAACGATGGGACCTTCCCTGGCGCGCGGGTGGGAGACGTGCTGATCGAGCCCGGCGCCACCGGCTATGTGCGCGACGTGGGCGCGTTCCTTCAGCGCTACTGGATTTACGAGGTGGACTTCATCGCCAGCCGCCGCGTCGTCGGCATGCGCGCGGCGGAACTGGAGTCCGCGGAAACCGACCCCAACCAAGAGGGACCGACCGCATGAAGATCACCATCCGCAAGGGCGCCAAGGGCTTCGAGGCTTACGTCCCCAAGAAGGACCTGGAGGAGCCCGTGGTCGCCAGCGAGCGCCCGGACCTGTGGGGCGGCTGGATCGAACTGGGCAACGGCTGGCGCTTCGCCATGCCGGAGATGGCCGTCGACACGCCGCTGCCCCTGACCCTGGACGCCCGGCGCCTCAGCACCGGAGACGACTGAGACCGGCGGCCTCAGACCGTTATTCCCCCTCATTGCATGTGACTTGTCGGGTGCGCTCGCGCCCCAGCCGGCCGCGAGGTGGTGTGCTCGCGTTCCAACCCACATCGATGGGGCAATGGGCTCGGTTCATATGTGTGGCGTTTCCCTTCGGGGAAACGATGGGACGCAGCGCACCATCCGGCCTCAGTGTCTGTCCGGAAAGCCTTGAAGTACACCGCATACGGCATGCTGTTCGGGGAAAGCCACAATATATTGAGGTTTTCGAGACTTTCCGGACGGGCTCTAAAGACGGCTGTCCAGGAACGTGGCGATCTGGTCGATGGTCAGGTCATCCACATAGCGGCCGTCGGTCATCAACAACTGATCGAACCCCAGCTTGCGCCGCCCGATCCGCTCCTCCAGCGCCACCGTCAACTGGATGATGTCGATGGACTCGAAGGCCAGGTCGGCCACCATGCGCGTGGCACCGGTCAGGGGCGCGTCCAGGTCCCAGTCCTGCACCAGGTCGCCGACCACGGCAATGACCATCACGCGGGTGTTGTCCAGGGCCATGGGCGACTCCTCTGGTCGGGCTTTCGGGATGGATGCGGGCGCTGGATGGCGAGAGGGGGGCGACCAGGCCGCGTGACCCAGGCCGGCATCATGTGGCGGCGCGGCACCGGATACCAATCCGGCGGGGGCTTGTCACGGGGAAAGGCTGGGAAAGTCAGGTCTTTGCGCGCGAGGAGAACGCGCCGGTTGAAGACCGGGCGCCCTGGGCGCGGCCTGGTGTCCGACGCCCCGTGACCCGGTCCAGGAACCGCAGCGTGGGGCGCAGGAACGCCTGGGGTCGGGAGAGTGGGAAGAAGTGACCCACCCCGGGCACCTCGCGCACCCGGACCCGGGGGCACATGTCCTCAAGCACCCGGGCGGAGGCGCGGGCCATGCCCTGTTCGGCCACCAGCGCCAGCACCGGCTGCTTGAGGCGGACCAGGTCGGCGCGCTCGAAGGGGTGGCGGCCCTCGTCGGTGAAATCGGCCCAGGCGCTGGTCTCCTCCAGCAGCCGCAGCCAGCGCGCCGCGCCGCGCCGTCCGCCCAGGCCACCGCGCCGGCCGGCGGCGCCCATCATCGTCTCGGCCAGCCGGCGCGCGGCCTCGGGATTCTCGACCTGCAACCGGGCCAGGGCCCTCAGGACCACGAGGCCCCCCTCGTTGTTGTGCTCATCCAGCTCCACTCCGGCGGCCGCCAGCGCCTCGCGCCAGCGCGGCCCGGGGGTCCAGTCGGTCAGCCGCAGGCGCGGCTGCACCGGGCGCAGGCGGGTATCCACCAGGGTCAGGCTGCGCACCCGCGCCGGTTGGCTGAGCGCCAGCGCCACGGCCACCATGCCGCCGTGGCTGTGGGCGATCAGATGGGCGGCGTCGATCCCCTGGTGGTCCATCAGGGCCAGCAGGTCGTCGGTCAGCGTCACCACGTCATAGCCGCTGGCCGGGGCGGAACTGGCCCCATGGCCGCGCTGATCATAGAGCAGCACCGGGCCGTATGCCTGGAAGGCGGGGGCCAGCGCCGGATACCAGAAGGCCAGATTGGCGGCCAGGCCATGGATCATGATGACCGGCTGGTCGGGCGGCGGCTGGCCGCGCGCGCGGGCGCCGGGCGCGGTGTTTGGGATCGCGTCGGCCTCAGCGGGCGGCAGCGTCATCACGTGCAGCCGCACGCTGGGCAAATCGACATAAGGCATGGAGCGGGCGGGTGAGCGTGAAAGAGGACGACCGAAATGGTACTGTACCATGCCCCAGGGAGGCCCGTCCCAGGGCGCCGAGGGCCTAAACGGGGCGCCGAGCCCAGGTTAACGGACAGGGCTGCACGAGACGATGGAGGTCCCTCGGCTCGCCCAGGCGACGCTCCGCGTCGCCGTAGAGTGTTGAACCGCGTCCATCTGAAGGATGGACGCGGGGGCTCGCTC
>JANQGN010000667.1 GCA_028277295.1 Rhodospira sp. | reverse complement strand
TAGAGCATGTTGCGCGATTTCTGAATCGCCCAGCATGCTCTAACAATTTGTTTTTCAAGCAAATCGTCGTCGCGATCTGTGCCAGATCGCTCGGGATTTGCTCTAAACCCCCTCCCCGCGCGGGTAGACAATGATCGACAGGAAGCGGATGGGCAGGTCCAGCAGCTCTTCCGGCCCATGCGGCGCGTCGGCGTCGAAGAACAGGGAATCGCCTGGCCCCATGGGGTACAGCTTGTCCAGGTGCCGGTACTTCATCCGTCCCTCCAGGACATACAGGAACTCCAGCCCGGCGTGCTGGAACAGGGGAAAGACCTCCGACTCCTCGGTCAGCGTGATCAGGTAGGGCTCGACGGTGATCGCCTTGTGCACCGAATGGCCCAGCAACTGGTACTGATGGCCGGCCCGGGTGCCGCGGCGCTCGATGGTCAGGCCCTCGCCGGCCTTGACGAAGGTGGCGTCACGTTGCTCCTCGTAGCGGCGGAAGACGGCGGTCACTGGCACGTTCAGCGCCCGGGACAGGGCCTGAAGCGTGGCCAGGGACGGCGAGGTCTGGCCGTTCTCGATCTTCGACAGCATGCCCGCCGACAGGCCCGCCTGCTTGGCCAGGTCCACCACGGTCATGCCCAGCTTCACGCGGAAGTCGCGCACCTGGTAGCCGATGGCCGCCTCCAGGGAGTTGCCGCGCGCGCCCACCAGTTCGTGCGGGTCCTGCAGAACGGCCGCCGCCGGGTCGTTGGCGGGCGCGAGGGCCATCGCCTTTTCGATCTTTCGTGCCACGCTGAGTCCTTGGTCGAGGGGCTTGTGGCGGTGTGTTACCTCAAAGCCGAACGCCCGGCCGGATGACCGCCGAACGCGCGCATGGCATCGAGCAGGGAGGCCCAAAGGTCGCGCATCGACGCCCAGTCGGCCAGCAGATGATAGCAAAGGGCGCCGCCGCCGTCGCCAGCTTCGCCGCCCGCCGCCGGCCGGTCGGCGCGGATCACGATGGCCCACAGGCGGGCGACGCTGGTCTGGGCCACCGCGAGGTTCGGGAACCGATGCGGCCGCAGGTCCACGCCGCACAATGTGGCCAGGGTGTCCGGCGCGCGCGGCCCTGTCAGCGCGAGCCAGCCGTGGCTGTCGGCGCGGGGAACGGGGTAGCACAGGCCGGCCGCGCCGTCGCCGGCCCTGGCCTGGTCCAGGGCATCGATCCAGGGCGCGATGGTGGCCAGGGGGGCGGGCAACAGCAACACCTCGCCCGGCGCCAGGCGCGCGATCAGCCCGCCCTCGGGGTGGATACGCGCCGTGTTGGGCGGTGGCAGCGGGTCGAGCCCCTGGCGGCTTAGCCACGTGGCGGTGTCCGCGCCCTTGAAGCCCGCGCGGGGCAGTGGCGACAGGTCGACCAGCGCCGCGCCCGTCGCGCCGCGTCGTCCCGCGCCGGGGATGCTTTCGGCCACCGCCGCTTCCGTCGCCGCGTGGCCGCAGCGGTCAAGACAAGCGTCTAGCGCCACCAGCTCGGCCAGGAGCGGGCTGCGCCGGGGCAGGGGGGCCAGCCCGCGGGCGGCGGTCATGGGTCGATCTCCTGGCGGGCATTATCGGGGTCATAGAAGGGGAGGGCGGTCACGGTGGCGCGGATCATCCGGCCCTTGTCCCCCCGAATGGTGATCTCCTGACCGGGCGTGGCCATCGCCGGGCGAACGAACGCCAGGCCCACGGGATGGCCCAGGGTGGGACTGTCGGCGATGGAGGTCACCCGCCCGGCGATGTCGCCGTCCGCGATCACCAGGTGGCTTTCCTGGGGCATCGGGCTGCCGGCGGGCAGGGTGAAGCCCACCAGGACGCGCTCCTGCGGTCCCTGGGCCAGGGCCTCCACCGCCGCCTTGCCGACGAAGAACGGCTTCTTGCGGGCGATCGCCCAGCCCATGGCCACCTCGTGGGGCGTGGACAGGCCGTCCGTGTCCTGACCGACGATGATGTGGCCCTTCTCCAGCCGCAGCACCCGCTGCGCCTCCACGCCCACGGGCCGGAGGCCGTCCGGGGCGCCGGCCACCATCAGCGCGTCCCAGAGCGCCTCGCCGTTGCCGGCGGGCCCGTGGATCTCATAGCCCAGTTCCCCCACGAAGCCGACCCGCAACAGCCGCGCCGGCAGTCCGGCCAGGGTGCCGTGCCGGGCGCCCATGTAGGGGAAGCCCTCGGGCGACAGGTCCACGTCGGGGTCGAGGCGCCTCAGCACCCGCCGCGACAGCGGCCCGGCCAGGTTGACCGCCGCCCAGGCGCCGGTGACGTTGGCGATGTCCACCCGTAATCGCCAGTGCGCCTGGAACCAGGTCATGCGCCGATGAACCGCGTCCACGCCCCCGGTGGTGGCGGTGACGGTGAAATGGTCCTCGGCCCAGCGCACCGCCACGCCGTCGTCGATGACCTGGCCGGCGTCGCCGCACATCAGCGCATAGCGGCAGCGGCCCACCGGCTGCTTGGCGTAGGCGAAGGTGTACATGCGATTGAGGAAGGCGGCGGCGTCGGGGCCGCGCACCTCCAGCTTGCCCAGGGTGGACACGTCGATGAGTCCGACGCGGTCGCGCACCGCGCGTACCTCGTCGGCGATCGCCGCCGGTCCCTGGCCATAAACGGCCGGGCGCAGCCAGGCGCCGGCCACCATCATGGTGGCGCCCAGGGCCTCGTGCCGGCCATGCATGGGCGACAGGCGCGCGGGGTCGAAGCCGCGCCCGGCGAGGTGGCCGATGGTCTCGCCGCCCACCGGCGGACGCAGGGTGGTCATGGTGGCCGCGTCCAGGGGGCGGCCCGCCGCCCGCGCCGCCAATCGCACCACGGCCAGGTGGGCGGTGCGGCCCTGCATCGGCCCCATGCCGGCCGTGGAGTAGCGCTTGAGCAACTGCACATGATCGAAGCCGGCGGCCACGGCGTCGGTGATGTTGGCGACGGTCAGGTCCTCGTCCCGGTCCACGAAGCCCTTGCCGTGTCCGCCGTCGACCATGGGCCAGGGGTGGTTGAGCCAGCCCGGCGGGTCGGCGGGGACGGGCTCGGCATCGGGGGTGTCCAGACCGAGCGCCCGGGCGGCGGCGCGGCCGGCGCGGCGGCCGTCGGCCACGCGGGCCGCGAGCGAGCGAGAACCGCGCACGCCTCCGGCCGCGTCGATAGGCTCGGGCAGAGTCTCGGGCAACGCGAAGGTGTGCCGCGTGGCATCGTAGCGGGCCGGCGCGCCCACATGGTGGGCCAGCGCGGCGTTGGGCACCACGCCCACGGACACGGCCAGCAGGTCGCAGGGGATCCGCTCCGGCCCCTGGCCCAACGTCCCGGTGCTATCGAAGGGCGCGGCGGTCACGGCCGCGAGCCGGCCGCCCGTGCCCTCCTGGGCCTCGGCCACCATGACGCCATGCCGAACGGGGATGCCGGTGGCGCGGGCGGCCTCGGCGAGAGGGCCTTGCGCCTCGCCGACGGGGCGCGGGTCCAGCACGGCGGCCACCGTGACCCCGGCCGCGCGCAGGTCCAGGGCGCAGCCGTAGCCGTCTTCGTCGGCGGTCAGAACCACGGCGGTCCGTCCGGGCGGCACCGCCCACAGGCGCATCAAGCGCTGCGCCCCATGGGCATGCAGCACCCCGGGCAGGTCATTCCCGGGAAAGATGGCCGGCTGGCCGATGGTCCCCGTGGCGACGATCACCCGGCGGGCGCGCACCTTGTATAGCCGCTTGCCCTGGGTGACCGAGAGCAGGCCGTCGCTGAACAGGCCCTGACAGGTGGCGTCCGAGAGGGTTTGGATGCCGGGCGCGGCGGCGATCCGGCGCGTCAGGGCGTCGCGCAAGGACCGCTCGGCGAGGCCCGCCGGGTCCGTGCGGTGCCAGCACAGGGCGCCGCCCAGGGCCGGGTTTTCGTCGATCAGCAGCACCTCGGCCCCGGCGGCGGCGGCCTCCAGCGCGGCGCTCATGCCGGCGGCGCCGG
>JANQGN010000597.1 GCA_028277295.1 Rhodospira sp. | reverse complement strand
CCGATCTCGGCGCCCATGCCGAACTCGCCGCCGTCGGCGAACTGGGTGGAGGCGTTGACCATGACGATGGCGCTGTCCACCGCGTTCAGGAAGTGCTCGGCGGCGGCCGGATCCTCGGTAAGGATGGCGTCGGTGTGATCGGAGCCGTGCGCATCGATGTGCGCCAGCGCCTCGTCGAGATCCGCGACGACCTTCACGGAGACGATGGCGTCCAGGTACTCGGTGTCCCAGTCGGCGTCCGTGGCCGGCGCCACCCGGGGATCGAGGGCGCGCGTCTCGGCGCAGCCGCGCACCGCGCAGCCAGCGCCGGCCAGGTCGTCCACCAGGCCCGGCAGAACGGCCGGCGCCACGGCCCGGTCGATCAGGACGGTCTCGGTGGCGCCGCAGATGCCGGTGCGGCGCATCTTGGCGTTCAGGGTCACGGCGCGCGCCGTCTCCGGGTCGGCGGCGGCATGAATATAGGTGTGGCAAATGCCTTCCAGGTGCTTGAACAGGGGCACCCGGCTTTCTGCACTGACCCGCTCGATCAGGGACTTGCCACCGCGCGGAACGATCACGTCAACCCAGTCCGAGGCGCGCAGCAGGGCGCCCACGGCGGCGCGGTCGGGGGTGGGGATCATCTGGCAGGCGTCGACGGGCAACCCAGCCTCGGTCAGACCCGCATGCACCGCCGCCAGGATGGCGCCCGACGAGTGCAGGCTTTCCGAACCACCGCGCAGGATCACCGCATTGCCGGCCTTCAGGCACAGGGCGGCGGCATCGGCGGTGACATTGGGGCGGCTCTCGTAGATGACGCCGATCACCCCCAGGGGCACCCGCACCCGGGCAATGTGCAGGCCGTTCGGGCGATCCCAGACGGCCAGTTCCGCGCCCACGGGGTCTGGCAGCGCGGCCACCGCTTCCAGGCCGGCGGCCATGGCCTCGATGCGGGCATCCGTCAGAAGCAGGCGGTCGAGCATGGCCGTCGACAAGCCCTTGGCCTGGCCAGCGGCCATGTCCTGGGCATTGGCGGCCTTGATGGACTCGGCCTGGGCGCGCACGGCGGCGGCGGCGGCGGTCAAGGCCCTGTTCTTGGCGCTGGTCGGCGCGGTGGCCAGCACCCGGGCGGCGGCACGGGCGCGCCGGCCCAAGTCGGCGATCAAGTCGGCGATCAGGGCCTCGACATCGGTGGTCCGGTCCAACGCGTCCATTGTTCACTCCTTCCGTCATGGCCCAAACAGGCGCAGGCGGACACACCGTCCACCTGCGCCTGTTCTCGGTCTCCCCATGGAGACACGCCCTGGCGGGTCAGGCCGCAAGGGCTTGCTGATCAATAGCGTCATTCTGGTTTTTGACCGCGATCGCCGTCCATATCAACCCAATCGGCCACGTCAACAACAAACCCAGCCCCATCGTGGGAAGTCCAACCACGAGAGTCAAAACGATCATCACCACTCCACCCAAAACGGTCGAGTAGAACATTCCCAGAGGACCAAAAAGGAGAGTTAAAAGAAGAGCCATCCCCATGCTTTTCTTTCGCGACAGAAGAACCTGTGCCTTCAGTTGACGATCAACACCATTGTCCTCACTCATGGTCACAATCTCCGTTATCTCGCACCAGTGAATCAGCCTTGATCTGTTGTTTATCAACCGTCCAACGTCACAGACTGCGCTCAAACGCGTCCCCCTCGGCGGCGCGACAACCTGTCCATCGCGCCCGCCGACATGGAATCATCGAGGAGGATAGCCGATTCCCGGGAAAGTGCCAGACGCGACGCCCTCCGTCCCTACCTCCCGACAGATGCGGTGTCACGCGCAGCGCCGAATCGCCCCCTGTGGCGCCCTACCCCCCCTCGCCGCCCAGGGTCAGCGCCAGGTCGTCGCGATGAATCAGTTCGTCGGGACCACGATAGCCCAACACGGCGGCGATGTCGCCGCTACGGTGGCCCACCAAGGCGCGGGCCTCCTCGGCGGGGTAGGCGCAGAGCCCGATCCCCAGCGCCCGCCCGGCGGCATCGACGACGCATACCGGCGCGCCCTTCTGAAAGGCGCCCTCGACGCGGATCACCCCGGCGGGCAGCAGGCTCTTGCCGCGCGTCAGGGCACGCGCCGCGCCCTCATCCACCGCAAGCGTGCCCTCCGGCTTCAAGGCGCCCGCGATCCAGCGCTTGCGGGCGGCGCGCGGCTCCTGGGACGGCAGGAACCAGGTGCAGGGGCCACCGGCCTCCAACGCTCCCAGCGGCCCCAGCCCCTTGCCCGGCGCGATGGTCATGGCGCAGCCGGCGTCCATGGCGATGCGCGCGGCGATCAGCTTGGTGACCATGCCGCCGGTGCCCATGGGAGTGCCCGCCACTCCGGCCATGGCCTCGATGTCGGGCGTCAGCTCGCGCACCTCGTTCAGGCGCCGGGCGGCGGGGTCCTGGCGCGGGTCGGCGGTGTACAGACCGTCGATGTCCGACAGCAGGATCAGGGCGTCGGCCGAGACCATGGCGGCGACCCGCGCCGCCAGGCGGTCGTTGTCGCCGAAGCGCATCTCCTGGGTGGTGACCGTATCGTTCTCGTTGACCACCGGCACCACGCCCAGGGCCAGCAACTGTTCGAAGGTCTTGCGGGCGTTCAGGTAGCGGCGGCGGTTCTCGCTGTCATCCAGGGTCAACAGCACCTGGGCCACGGGAATGTCGTGGTGGGCCAGGGCCTCCTGCCAGGCATGCGCCAGCCGGATCTGCCCGGTGGCGGCGGCGGCCTGCTTCTCCTCCAGGCGCAGGGGCCGGGCCAGCTCGGTTAGCCCCCCGGTCATGCCAAGAATGCGCCGGCCGACGGCGACGGCGCCGGAGGAGACGAGAATCACCTCCTGCCCGCGCTGGCGCAGCACCGCCACCTCGTCTGTCAGCGCGTCCAGCCAGGTCCGATGGGTGCGGCCAGAGCGCGAATCCACCAGCAGCGCGGAGCCGATCTTGACCACCACGCGGCGCGCCGCCCGCAG
>JANQGN010000540.1 GCA_028277295.1 Rhodospira sp. | reverse complement strand
CATCGAGGACCGTTTCCCGGCGCTGATCCGCGACGACAGCCCCTCGCGCCGGGTGGGCGCGGCGCCGCTCGGGGCCTTCGCCAAGGTGACCCATGCCGTTCCGATGCTCTCCCTGGGTAACCTGTTCGAGCGCGTCGAGGTGGGCGAGTTCGCCGCCGGCATCCGGCGATTCCTCAAGCTGGCGGACGACCACCCCCTGGCCTTGGTGGTCGAACCCAAGATCGACGGTCTGTCGGTGTCTTTGCGCTATGAGAGCGGCCGTCTTGTCCAGGCCGCCACCCGCGGCGATGGTCGCGAGGGCGAGGACGTCACCGCCAACATTCGTACCCTCGCGGCGGTGCCCGAGCATCTGACCCCCGATGGACCGGCGGGCGAGGCCCTCCCCTCGGTCGTGGAGATCCGGGGGGAGGTCTACATGACGCGCGACGCCTTCCTGGACCTGAACCAGCGCCAGGCCGAGGCCGGTGGTAAGACCTTCGCCAATCCGCGCAACGCCGCCGCCGGGTCGTTGCGCCAGAAGGACGCGGCGATCACCGCCGGGCGGCCCTTGACGCTGTTCGCCTATGGCTGGGGCGAGGTGGTGGGGGCCGATTTCCCGACGCAATCGGCTTTCCTGGAGCAGGTGCGGGCCTGGGGCCTGCCGGTGAACCCCGAGACCCGCCTGTGCGTGGATATCGCGCAGGTCCTCGCCGCCTACGACGACATCGGCGCCCGCCGCGCGGCACTGACCTATGACATCGACGGCCTTGTCTACAAGGTGGACCGCGTGGACTGGCAGCGGCGCCTGGGCTTCGTCAGCCGCGCGCCGCGCTGGGCTACGGCGCACAAGTTCCCGGCCGAGCAGGCGCGCACGGTGGTCCAGGCCATCCGCGTGCAGGTGGGCCGCACCGGGGCGCTGACCCCGGTGGCCGATCTGGCGCCGGTGACCGTCGGTGGCGTGGTGGTGTCCCGCGCCACCTTGCACAATGAGGACGAGATCCGCCGCAAGGATGTGCGCGAGGGCGACACCGTGGTGATCCAGCGCGCCGGGGATGTGATCCCGCAGGTGGTGTCGGTGGTGGTGGAGCAGCGGCCCGAGGATGCCGCGCCCTTCGCCTTCCCCGAGCGCTGCCCGGCCTGCGGGTCCGAGGCGCCCCGGCCCGAGGGAGAGGCGGTGCGCCGCTGCTCCGGCGGGCTGATCTGCCCGGCGCAGGCGGTGGAGCGCCTCAAGCATTTTGTCTCCCGCGATGCCTTTGACATCGAGGGTCTGGGGGCGAAGGCCGTGGAGGCGTTCCATCAGGATGGCCTGATCCGCGCGCCGACCGACATTTTCCGGCTGGAGGCGCGGGACCGGGAGAGCTTGCGGCGCCTCAAGAACCGCGACGGCTGGGGCGAGACCTCGGCGGCCAACCTGTTCCGGGCCATCGACGCCCGCCGCGTCATCAGCCTGGAGCGGTTCATCTACGCCCTGGGCATCCGTCAGGTGGGGCAGGCCACCGCCCGACTGCTCGCCCAGCACTATGGCACCCTGCAGACGCTGCGCGAGGCCATGGCGGCGGCCCAGGACGAGACGTCGGCCGCTTATGAGCACCTGGTCAATATCAATGACGTGGGGGCCAGCGTCGCCAGGGATCTTCTGGATTTCTTCCACGAGCCCCACAACCGCGAGGTTCTGGACGCCCTGGCGGCGGTGATCACCGTGGAGCCCTTCGAGGCGCCGGCCGTCGGCGACGGCGAGAGCCCGCTGGCCGGCAAGACGGTGGTCTTCACCGGTACCCTGGAGACGCTGTCACGCGCAGAGGCCAAGGCCCGCGCCCAGGCCCTGGGCGCCCGCGTCGCCGGTAGCGTGTCCAAGAAGACCGACTATCTGGTGATCGGCGCCGATGCGGGCTCCAAGGCCGCCAAGGCCCGCGACCTGGGAGTGGCGGTCCTCAGCGAGGACGATTTCAGGGGGATGGCGGGGTGATGGCTTGCGGGGTGCTCCCTTCGCCCGTCGTCTCCATCAGCCGCCTCACCACGTCGTCCAGGTCGCCGCCCTCATAGAGGTGCCCGGCGATGCCCAGGGACTGGCCGGCGGCGCCGTCGCTGGGCTTGTCCCCCAGGATGAAGGAGCGCGCCGCGTCTATCGGGAAATGGGCCATGGCCTGGCGCAGCATGCCCGGGCCGGGTTTGCGGCAGTCGCAGGCCACCCGATAGCGGTCCAGGCCCCGTGTGGGATGATGGGGGCAGTAGTAGAAGGCGTCCACGTGTGCCCCCCGGGCCGCCAGATCCTCGGCCATCCAGCGATGCAGCGCCTGGACCGTCGCCTCGTCGTAGTAGCCATAGGCAACGCCCGCCTGGTTGGTGATGACGATCACCCACCAGCCGGCTCGGTTGAGCCGCCGGATGGCCGCCGCCGCGCCGTCGATCCAGGCGATCTGGTCGGGGCGATGGGCGTAGCCCACCTCCACGTTCAAGGTGCCGTCGCGGTCCAGGAAGGCGGCCGGGCGCGGGGTCAACAGGGAGGTGGACGGGATCGCGCGCGGCGGCGTGGCGCGGGTGGCCCGCGCGGGGGGGGTCATGCGTCCTCCGCCGGCGCTGTCGCCGGAGCCGGGGCCTTGGGGTTGGCGTTGCCACGCCCGGCGTTGTCCTCGGTCAGGGCGGTTTCCAGGGTGATGCGGTCGCGTCCGCCCGCCTTGCTGGCGTAGAGGGCGGTGTCGGCCCGATTCAGGGTGTCGTCGAACGGGGCGTGGGGATCGCGGATCTCGGCCACGCCGATGCTGACCGTGAAGCCGAAGTCCTTGCCGTCCGTGCCGGCAACGCGGATGTCCCGGGTCCGCAGGCGCAACCGTTCGGCCACCGGCCCGGCCTCCGCGACGGCGGTGTTGGGCAACAGGATGCCGAACTCCTCGCCGCCCAGCCGGCCGAACACGTCGTTCTCCCGCAAACTGTGCCGGCAGGCCCGCGTGAAGCGCCGCAGGGTCTCGTCGCCGACGCTGTGGCCGTGTGTGTCGTTGATCGGCTTGAAGTGGTCGAGATCCAACAGCATCAGGCTAACCCGATGGTCGGGTTGACGCTTCATGCGCGCAATCTCCTCGTCGACCCGATCCATGAAGTGACGCCGATTGAAGGCGCCGGTTAGCGGATCGGAGATGGACAGGCGGTGCAACTGCACCTTCTGCTCCTCGGCCAGCTTCAGGGCCGCGTCCAGTTCCTCGGCCAGGGCGACCACCTCCTCCGCCTGTCGTTCCGTTTGGCTGCGCTCCATTTCCCGGTCTTCTTCGTGGGTCACCCGATCGGTGATGTCCAGGAGCGTCACCAGCACCACCTGCCGGCCCTGCCATCGCACGGGCTTGACCATCTCCTCCACCCAAAGGGGAGTGCCGTCGCGGGTTCGGCATTGCAGGCGGCCCCACCAGTCGTCGACGTCGCCGGTGGCAATCTGGCGGTGCATCAGCGCGGCATCATCCCGACAGGACTCGTCCACAATGTCGAGCACGCTGTTCAGGGCCAGGGCCTCGCGTTCAGAGGTCAACGCGAACAGGCGCACGAAGGCACGGTTGACGTAAAGGGGCTTGAAGTCATCGTGAATGAGGATGCCCTGCAGCGAGCCCTCGACCAACTCGCGATACAGACTCTCGGTGTCGAGACTGTCGGGCGCGCCTTCGGCAGGCGGCGGGTTGGTCAGTTGTTTCCTGACGATGACGTCCCGCCACGCCAGCCACGTCGCCATCGCCGCCGCCAGGATGAGCGCCGGAGCGACGAACACACTCACCAGTGTCATCTGGTGGACGCGCGCCAGGGTGGTGATGAGGGCCTGGCGTTGCTTCGCGTCGGTCTGTTCCCAGGCTTCGCGCAGCATGTCCAGGGCCATGGGGGCCCGCGTGTCGTCGATCGGCACGACCGCGGCGATGTCCTTGGGGGCGACGCCACGGCGGATCATGTGGCGCGCCACCGACAGTTTGTCGCGAAACTCGTCCAGCGCCGCCTCCAGGGCGCGCACGGCGAAACGCTCCTCGTCCGAGCGCGCCAGCCGGCGATAGTGGGTCAGCATCATGCCGATCGCCACCACCTGATTGCTCAGCGCCGCCCCCAGCGCTGGATCGGCGCCGGCAACGAACGCGCGCAATCCGTCCTCCAGGCCGCCGAAGCCCTCTGCCCCGGGCAGGCGGGCCAGCAGCGTCGTCTTGGCCCGTACCTCAGCGTGGTGGTGAGTCCACGCGGCCTCGGTGTCCCGCGCCGCGCGGTCCGCCCGAAGCGCGACCGTCACCATGCCAATCACGGCCAACGTCAGCATGAGGCCGCTAACGAAGCCGAGGAGGGGCAGGCGATGGCGCACGCGTGGCGGTTGGCGCATGGAAGAGGTCCGTCGGTCGCGGCCGATTCAGCGCGAAATCTTAACCGCGGAGATCCGGTCTGGCCAGGGAACCGGCGCGGATGGCCGCGGGGTGGTGTTCAACGGCGGAGGAACGCGCTAAACAAGGCCACACCCTGGAGGACCGCTCCCGGGCGGGGGGCCCGAGGCGCCGGGGCGTGGCGCGGTCCCGATCTGATGGCGTTGAAACAGGCACGACGAAGACATGAAGCGTATCCTGGTGACCGGCGGCGCGGGATTCATCGGTTCTCACCTTTGCGAGCGCCTGCTGGCCGACGGCCATGAGGTGCTGTGCGTCGACAATTACTTTACCGGGCGACGGGCCAATATCCATCATCTTCTGGACAATACGGCCTTTGAGGTGATGCGCCACGACATCACCTTCCCACTCTACGTGGAGGTTGATGAGATATACAATCTCGCGTGCCCGGCCTCGCCCATCCACTATCAGTTCGACCCGGTGCAGACCACCAAGACCAGCGTGCATGGGGCGATCAATATCCTCGGGCTGGCCAAGCGGACCCGCGCCAAGGTGTTCCAGGCGTCCACCTCCGAGGTCTACGGCGATCCCACAGAACACCCACAAACCGAGACCTATTGGGGCAACGTTAATCCCATCGGTCTGCGCGCCTGTTACGACGAGGGCAAGCGCTGCGCCGAGACGCTGTTCTTTGACTACTTCCGGCAACACCAGGTGCGCATCAAGGTGGCCCGCATCTTCAACACCTACGGGCCGCGCATGCATCCGGCGGACGGCCGGGTCGTCTCCAATTTCATCATGCAGGCGCTGAAGGGCGAGCCCATCACCCTCTTCGGCGATGGTCAGCAGACGCGCTCGTTTTGCTACGTGGATGATCTGGTCGAGGGCTTCCTGCGGCTCATGGCCACGCCCGACCTCATCACCGGACCGATGAACCTGGGCAACCCCGCCGAGTTCACCATTCGCGCCCTGGCCGAGGCGGTGATCGCCATGACCAACTCTTCGT
>JANQGN010000642.1 GCA_028277295.1 Rhodospira sp. | reverse complement strand
ACCAGTTCGGCGCGGAAATACCCCAGGTGGGCGATCGGTCCGCCGAAGCTGGTCAGGCCCAGGCGCAGGAACACCCAGAAGACGGACCAGGCGGAGGCGTCCGACGCCGGGTCCGGCGTGATATCGGGGGGACGGGACATGGCGAGGCGGCTCGTGCGGTGCGGGGGCTCTTGGGCAGAGGGGACCGGCCACCATTCCTCGGGCGCGCGCCAGGGACAAGGCGCCGGACGCGGGAATTGACAGATGTCATGGATTTGTCACCGCGGGGGTCACCCCTGGTCACCCCGAATCGAGCCTCATCGCGGGGGAGTCCCCTTGCCCCATCGCCGGAATCGGGTTACGACACCTGACAACCCCCGGGAGGCACACGTCCTAAGCGTTGCAAAGCCCGACACAACAACCAAAAAACATGCTCGGGTCCCGTCATGATCCAACGGATAAAGAGGACGTCCATGGCACGCAAGAAAATTGCTCTGATCGGTGCCGGCAACATCGGCGGCACCCTGGCGCACCTGATCGCGCTCAAGGAACTGGGCGACGTGGTGCTGTTCGACATCGCCGAGGGCATGCCAGAGGGCAAGGCGCTCGACATTCTGCAGTCCACACCCGTCGAGGGCTGCGACGCGGCGCTGGCCGGCGGCAGCGACTACAGCGTCATCGCCGGCGCTGACGTGGTGATCGTCACCGCTGGCGTGCCACGCAAGCCGGGCATGTCGCGCGACGACCTGATTGGTACCAACGCCAAGGTCATGGCCGCGGTGGCCGAGGGCATCAAGGCCAACTGCCCGAACGCCTTCGTTATCTGCGTCACCAACCCTCTGGACGCCATGGTGTGGGTGCTGCGCGAGCTGTCGGGCCTGCCGCACAACATGGTGGTGGGCATGGCTGGCGTGCTGGACAGCGCCCGCTTCCGCACCTTCCTGGCCGACGAGTTCAAGGTTTCGGTCGAGGATGTGTCGGCCTTCGTGCTCGGTGGCCATGGTGACACCATGGTGCCGCTGACCCGTTATTCCACCGTGGCCGGCATCCCGCTGCCCGATCTGATCAAGATGGGCTGGACCACGCAGGAGCGCCTGGACGCGATCGTCCAGCGCACCCGCGACGGCGGGGCCGAGATCGTGCGCCTGCTGAAGACCGGCTCCGCCTTCTATGCCCCGGCGGCGGCGGCGGTGCAGATGGCCGAGGCTTACCTGAAGGACAAGAAGCGCCTGCTGCCCTGCGCGGCCTGGTGCGGTGGCGCCTTCGGCGTGGATGACCTTTACGTGGGTGTGCCCGTGGTGCTGGGGGCCGGCGGCGTGGAGAAGGTCGTCGAGATCGACCTGAACGCCGACGAACAGGCCATGTTCGACAACTCGGTGGCCGCCGTCCGCGGCCTGGTCGAGGCGTCTCGCGGTCTGATGCCGACGGCGTGAGTCCGGGGTCCGCGCGGCGACGCGATCGCGGGTCGCCGCGCGGGCGGGCGCTCGGAAAGACTCAGGACACCCAAGGTTCGGGACAACCGGACCTGGGACATAGGGGAACCCACGGATGAACATTCATGAGTATCAGGCCAAGCAGGTGCTGGCCAAATACGGCGTGCCAGTGCTGAAGGGCGGCGTCGCCTACACGCCGGAGGAGGCCGAGCAGGTGGCGCGCGGTCTGGACGGGCCGGTGTTTGTGGTCAAGAGCCAGATCCACGCCGGCGGCCGTGGCAAGGGCAAGTTCAAGGAGTCCGAGGCCGGCGACAAGGGTGGCGTGCGCATCACCAAGTCGGTGGACGAGGTGCGCCAGAACGCCGCGCAGATGCTGGGCAACACCCTGGTGACCCATCAGTCCGGCCCCGAGGGCAAGCAGGTCAAGCGTATCTACGTGGAGGACGGCTGCGATATCCAGCGCGAGCTATACCTTTCCATGCTGATCGACCGGGCCACCAGCCGGGTGATCATCATGGCCTCCACCGAGGGCGGCATGGACATCGAGGAGGTGGCCGAAAGCACCCCCGAGAAAATCTTTACCCTGGCCATCGACCCGGTGACCGGCATCCAGCCCTTCCATTGCCGCAACGTGGCGTTCTCCCTGGGCCTGAAGGGCGACCAGGTGAAGAGCTGCACGCGCCTGCTGATGGCCCTGTACCGGGCCTTCACCGAGACGGATGCCTCCATGCTGGAGATCAACCCGCTGGTCGTGACAGGCGCGGGTGGGGTGTTGCCGCTCGACTGCAAGATGAACTTCGACTCGAACGCGCTTTATCGTCATCCCGACATCTCGGAGATGCGCGACGAGGACGAGGAGAACCCGGCAGAGCTGGAAGCCACCAAGCACGACCTGAACTACATCAAGCTGGATGGCGCCATCGGCTGCATGGTCAACGGCGCGGGCCTGGCCATGGCCACCATGGACATCATCAAGCTCTATGGGGCCGAGCCGGCCAACTTCCTGGACGTGGGCGGCGGCGCCACCAAGGAGCGGGTGACCACGGCCTTCAAGATCATCCTCTCGGATCCCAACGTCGAGGGCATCCTGATCAACATCTTTGGCGGCATCATGCGCTGCGACGTGATCGCCGAGGGCGTCATCGCCGCCGCCAAGGAGGTCAGCCTGAACGTGCCCCTGGTGGTGCGCCTGGAAGGCACCAACGTGGATCTGGGCAAGACAATCATGGCGGAGTCGGGCCTGCCGATCATCGCCGCCGACAATCTGGCCGATGCCGCGGAAAAGGTCGTCAAGGCCGTCAAGGAGGCGCAGTAACCATGGCTGTACTGGTCAACAAGGACACCCGCGTGATCTGCCAGGGCTTCACCGGCAGCCAGGGCACGTTCCACTCCGAGCAGGCGGTCGCCTACGGCACCAGGATGGTCGGCGGCGTCACCCCCGGGAAGGGCGGTGGTACCCACCTGGATCTGCCCATCTTCGACACCGTGGCCGAGGCCAGGGAGAAGACCGACTGCAATGCGTCGGTGATCTACGTGCCGCCGCCGTTCGCCGCCGACGCCATCCTGGAGGCGGTGGATGCCGAGATTGACTTGGTCGTCTGCATCACCGAGGGCATCCCGGTGATGGACATGGTCAAGGTCAAGCGCGCCCTGACCCATTCCGGAACCCGCCTGATCGGCCCCAACTGCCCGGGCGTGATCACCCCGGACGAATGCAAGATCGGCATCATGCCCGGCCACATTCATAAGCGCGGCAAGATCGGCGTGGTGTCACGCTCCGGCACCCTGACCTACGAGGCGGTGGCCCAGACCACGGCCGCCGGCCTGGGACAGACCACCTGCATCGGCATCGGCGGCGACCCGGTCAACGGCACCAACTTTATCGACTGCCTGGACCTGTTCCTGGGCGATGACGAGACTCAGGGGATCATCATGATCGGCGAGATCGGCGGCTCGGCCGAGGAAGAGGCCGCCGAGTTCATCGCGCAGTCGAAGGTCAAGAAGCCCATGGTCGGCTTCATCGCTGGGCGCACCGCCCCCCCGGGCAAGCGCATGGGCCACGCCGGCGCCATCATCAGCGGCGGCAAGGGCACGGCGGACGCCAAGATCGAGGCCATGCGCTCGGC
>JANQGN010000427.1 GCA_028277295.1 Rhodospira sp. | reverse complement strand
TGACGACGGCACCTGCGCGCGCCTGGGCGACGAGCGCTTCCTGATGACCACCACCACCGGCAACGCGGCGGCCGTGCTGGATCACCTGGAAGAGTATCTGCAGACCGAATGGCCAGACCTGCGGGTGCGCCTGACCTCGGTCACCGAGCAGTGGTCCACCGTCAGCCTCGCCGGACCGGACTCCTGGACCCTGCTGTCGCGCCTAGCCTCCGGTCAGGACGGTCTGGCGCCAACCGCCATGCCCTTCATGAGCTGGCGCAACGCCATCGTCGCCGGGCTGACGGCGCGGGTGTTCCGCATCAGCTTCACCGGCGAACTGCAATACGAGATCACCGTGCCCTGGCACCAGGGCGGCGCCCTGTGGGACGCGGTGATGCGCGCCGGCGCGGACCTGACCGTCACGCCCTACGGCACCGAGACCATGCATGTGCTGCGCGCCGAGAAGGGCTTCATCATCGTCGGTCAGGAGACCGACGGCAGCCAGACGCCCCTCGACCTGGGCATGGACTGGCTGGTGTCGAAGAAAAAGCCGGACTTCATCGGCAAGCGGTCTCTGACCCGCCCCGACACCGCGCGTCCCGACCGCAAGCAGCTGGTTGGCCTGCTGCCCACCGACCCCAGGTTGGCCGTGCCCGAGGGAACCCAGATCGTCGGGCGCGGCAGCGCGGGGTTGCGGCCGCCGGTGCGCATGCTGGGTTTCGTCACCTCCAGCTACTGGAGCCCGACCCTGAACCGGCATTTCTGCCTGGCCCTGGTGTCCAGCGGCCGGGCGCAGATGGGGCGCGCCGTGGGTCTGGCGCTGGCGGATGGGGAGTACGAGGCCACGATCTGCGATCCCGTGATGGTCGATAAGGAGGGAGCCCGCCGCGATGGACACGTCACAGCCTAGCGCTCCGGACTCCGAGGCGCTGCCGGCCGAGGCCCGGTCCTTTGGCGGTCCGGGCGGGCGCTGGGAAAACCCGCTTCACACCCTGGACGCCGCCATGCGGGCGGCCGGCGGCGATCATGTCCGCTTGACCCATGTGATCCCGCGCGCGGTGCTCAATCTGCGCGCCAGCGAGGGCTCGCTGCCCGACATCGGCCGGGCGTTCGGGGTGACGCCCCCGACCACGCCCAACACCTGGACGGCCAGCGCCGATGGGCGGCGCCTGGCCCTGTGGCTGGGGCCGGATGAATGGCTCCTGGTGGCGCCCGACGGTACCGCCCCGGCCATCGCGCGTGGCATTCGCGACACCCGGCCCAACGACGGCTGGTTGGCGGTGGTCGACCTTGGGCACAATTATACAATCTTGATGGTGACCGGGCGGCGGGCACGGCTGGTGCTCTCCAAGGGCTGCCGGCTGGACCTGCATCCGCGCGCCCTGCCGGCGGGCGCCTGCGTGCAAACGGACCTGGCGCGCGCCCGGGCGCTGCTGCGGTTCGCGACCGACGCCGGACACGACGCCATCGAGATCTGGGTGCGCAACTCCTTCGCCCGCGCCATGGCCACCTGGCTGATCGACGCCATGGGCGACGTGGGACACGAAGAGGCGGATTTCTGATCCGGCCAGGCCCTGGGCGGTGACGCTTCCGGTCAACAAAGTGACGCCCCCGGAGCATACGCGCGGCCAAACCCCGACCCATGATGATGGACAGGCCAAACACGCCGTCACGGGGAGGGCCGCATGAAGACGCAGGCACGGGTGGTGGTGATCGGTGGCGGGGTGGTGGGCGTGTCCACGCTCTACCACCTGGCGGCCAAGGGCTGGTCGGACGTGGTGCTCGTGGAGCGCAAGGAATTGACCTCCGGCTCCACCTGGCACGCGGCCGGGCTGCTGCCCCTGTTCAACATGAGCTATTCGGTGGGGCAGATTCACAAGTACTCGGTGGCCTTCTATCAGCGCCTGGCCGAGGAAACCGGGCAGGACGTGGGCTTCCGCAAGGTGTCCAACATCCGCATGGCCACCACCCGGGACCGCATGGACGAGTTCCGCCAATACGCGGGCGTCGCCGAGACCATCGGCGTGGACGTGTGCTTCCTGACGCCGGACCAGGTCAGGGACGCCTGGCCGCCGTGCAACACCGAGGGTCTGCTCGGCGCCATCCAGCACCCCGAGGACGGCTACATCCAGCCCGCCGACCTGACCCAGGCGCTGGCCAAGGGGGCGCGGGCCACGGGGGCGGAAATCTCCCGCAACACCACGGTCATCGGCATGAATCGGGCGGCGTCCGGTGACTGGATCGTGCACACCGATCGCGGTGACATAGCTTGCGAACATGTGGTGTTCTGCACCGGCAACTTCGCCCGTCAGACCGGGCGCATGGTCGGTCTGGACATCCCGGTGATCCCGGTGGAGCACCAGTTTATTGTTACCGAGCCCCACCCCCTCCTGCTCCAGCGCCAGGAGGCCGGCCTGCCCGAGATGGGCGTTCTGCGCGATCCCGAGGGCTCCTGGTACATGCGCGAGGAGCGCGGCGGGCTGATTCTCGGCCCCTACGAGGTGGGCGCGCCCTGCTGCTATGTGGACGGGCCGCGCCCGACCACGGAATGGGAGCTGTTCCCCGAGGACCTGGAGCGCCTGGAGCCGCACATCGAGCACGCCATCCGGCGGGTGCCCATCTTTGGTGAGGCGGGCGTCAAGGAGGTCTACAACGGCGCCATCCCCTACACCCCCGACGGATCGCCGATCATCGGTCCGGCCTGGGGGCTGCGTAACGTCTGGCTGAACGAGGGTCACAGCTTTGGCATCACGGCGGCCGGGGGCGCGGGCTGGCAACTGGCCGAGTGGATGGTCGAGGGCGAGCCGACCATCGACATGCTCGGCGTGGACCCGCGCCGCTTCGGCGACTACGCCACCAAGGGCTACCTGAGGCGCAAGACCGAGGAAGCCTACGCCAATGTGTTCACCGTCCACTATCCGGACGAGGAGCGGCCGGCGGCGCGGCCCCTGCGCACCGCGCCCTGCTACGAGCGCATGCGGGACCTGGGCGCGGTGTTTGGTCAGAAGTTCGGTTGGGAGCGACCCAACTGGTTCGCGCCCGAGGGCACGGCGCGGGAGGATCACTGGTCGTTCCGCCGCTCCGACTGGTTCGATCCTGTCGGCACCGAGGCCCGCCACGTGGCGGAAAAGGTGGGCCTGCTGGACATGACCGCCTTCGCCAAGGCGCGGGTGTCCGGCCCCGGGGCGGCGGCGTTCCTCGACCGGCTGGTGGCCAACGTCCTTCCCAAGACCGTCGGCCGGGTGGGCCTGTGCCATGCCCTGACACCCCGGGGCGGCGTGCACTCCGAGTTCACCATCCAGCGCGAGGCCGCCGAGTCTTTCTACCTGGTCTCGGCCGGTGCCTGGCAGCGTCTCGACCACGACTGGCTCCACCGCCACAAGCCGGACGACGGCTCGGTTCAGATCCAGGACCTGACCGGCGCCATGGGCGTGCTGGTTCTGGCCGGACCCAATGCCCGCCGGGTGCTGGAGCGGGTCAGTGGCGACGACTACTCGAACGCCGCCTTCCCCTGGCTGTCGGGGCGCGAGGTGGTCGTCGGCATGGCGCCGGTGAAGGCCCTGCGGGTCAACTTCGTGGGCGAACTGGGGTGGGAACTGCATCACCCCATCGCGTACCAGAACCACATCTTCGATGTGCTGATGGCCGCGGGCGCCGACCTGGGTATCCGCCCCTTCGGTATCCGCGCCATGGACGCGCTGCGCATCGAGAAGTCCTACCGCATGATCGGTACCGAAATGTCTATCGAGTACGCGGCCCTGGAATCCGGTCTGGACCGCTTTGTGCGGCCGGACAAGGGGGACTTCATTGGCCGCGAGGGCCTGTTGCGCTGGCGCGACCGGGGGTTCCGGAACCGGTTCGTCACGCTGTCCGTGCTCGACGTCACCGACGCCGATGCGCTGGGCAACAATCCCATCTACGAGGGAAAGACCCTGGTCGGCCGGGCCACCGGCGGCAATTACGGCTATCGCCTGCGCCAATCGCTGGCGCTGGGCATGGTGCGGCCAGAGCTGGGGGAGCCGGGAACCGCGCTGTCCATGGACATCCTGGGCACGCGCCACCCGGTGACGGTGATCCCGGAAAGCCCCTACGATCCCCAGAACCACAAGCTGCGGGACATCGCGGTGTAAGACCAAAGGTCATGGTCAATGACCGCTGGTATCAGTTCAGGGCTCCGAACCCGGATGACAGATCCGTCAGGTTGCTCGTCTCCGTTGGAGATCCTTCGCGTCCTGCGGACGCTCAGGATGAGGTTTATACATTTAAAATAACCTCATCCTGAGGGAGTGAAACGACCGAAGGATCTCCATCGCGTGCTCCGGTCCTCTCGGACGGCGCTTTGTG
>JANQGN010000185.1 GCA_028277295.1 Rhodospira sp. | reverse complement strand
TACACCGCCGCCGGCATCGACCGGTTCATCTACATGGGATGCGACGTGCTGGGGACGCTGCGCGGCCTGCACGCTGATCTGGGAGTGACCAGCCGATGAGCGCGATTCCCGACTTCTCCACTCTGGCCCTTCAGCCCCGCGCCCGGGGCGACGCCGAGGCCTGGCGCGCCGCCGCCGATGCCGAGGCCGGCATGCACCTGGACCACCTTCTGTGGGAGACACCCGAGAAGATCAGCGTCAAGCCGCTGTACACGGCGGCCGACCTGGAGGGGCTGGACTTCCTGGAGACGGTCCCCGGCAAGCCGCCCTACCTGCGCGGCCCCTACCCCACCATGTACGTCCAACGGCCCTGGACCATTCGCCAGTATGCCGGGTTCTCCACCGCCAAGGACTCCAACGCCTTCTACCGTCGCAACCTGGCGGCCGGACAGAAGGGCCTGTCGGTGGCCTTCGATCTGGCCACCCACCGGGGCTATGACAGCGACCACCCGCGCGTGGCCGGCGACGTCGGCATGGCCGGCGTGGCCATCGACTCCATTCTGGACATGCGCCAGCTGTTCGACGGCATTCCGTTGGACAAAATGAGCGTGTCCATGACCATGAACGGCGCGGTGCTGCCGGTGCTGGCGCTGTACATCGTCGCCGCCGAGGAACAGGGGGTGACGCCCGACAAGCTGGCCGGGACCATCCAGAACGACATTCTCAAGGAGTTCATGGTCCGCAATACCTATATTTATCCACCGATGCCCTCCATGCGCATCATTTCGGACATCTTCGCCTTTACCTCCCAGAAGATGCCCAAATACAACTCGATCTCCATTTCGGGCTATCACATGCAGGAAGCCGGCGCGACCGCCGACCTGGAGATGGCTTACACCCTGGCCGATGGCGTGCAGTACGCGCGGGCTGGCATGGACGCCGGCCTGACCATCGACGCCTTCGCGCCCCGGCTGTCGTTCTTCTGGGCCATCGGCATGAACTTCTTCATGGAAGTGGCCAAGATGCGCGCCGCCCGGCTGCTATGGGCCAAGCTGATCCACCAGTTCGAGCCCAAGAGCACCAAGTCGCTGTCGCTCCGCACCCACTGCCAGACGTCGGGCTGGTCGCTGACCGCCCAGGACGTGTTCAACAACGTGGTGCGCACCTGCGTCGAGGCCATGGCAGCCACCCAGGGCCACACCCAGTCGCTGCACACCAACGCGCTCGACGAGGCGCTGGCCCTGCCCACCGACTTCTCGGCGCGCATCGCGCGGCAGACCCAGTTGTTCATCCAGGAGGAGGCCGGCACCAATCGCGTCATCGATCCCTGGGGCGGCAGCTACTATGTGGAACGCCTGACCTACGACTTGGCCCGCAAGGCGTGGGCGCACATCGAGGAGGTGGAGGCCCAGGGCGGCATGGCCAAGGCCATCGAGGCCGGCATCCCCAAGATGCGCATCGAGGAAGCCGCCGCCCGCACCCAGGCGCGTATCGACAGCGGCATGCAGGCCGTGGTGGGCGTCAACAAGTACCGCGCCACCGGCAAGGACAACATCGAGGTGCTGAAGGTGGAGAACGCCGCCGTGCGCCGCGAACAGGTCGAAAAGCTTGAGCGCCTGCGCGCCGAGCGCGACGGCGAAGCCCTGCGCCCGCACCTGGAAGCGCTGACCAAGGCCGCCGACAGCGGCGAGGGGAACCTTCTGGAACTGGCCGTGACCGCCGCCCGGGCCAAGGCCAGCGTGGGGGAGATCTCCGATGCCCTGGAGAAGGTCTACGGTCGCCACAAGGCCGACATCCGTGCCATCTCCGGCGTCTACGGCAGGGAGGTCGCCGCCGTGTCCGACGTGGTCACCCAGGTCAAGGGCATGGTCGAGGCCTTCGAGGCCAACGACGGCCGCCGCCCGCGTATCCTGATCGCCAAGATGGGCCAGGACGGCCACGATCGCGGTCAGAAGGTGATCGCCACCGCCTTCGCCGACCTGGGCTTCGACGTGGACATTGGGCCGTTGTTCCAGACGCCCCAGGAGGCCGCCCGCCAGGCCGTCGAGAATGACGTGCACATCGTCGGCGCCTCCTCGCTGGCGGCCGGTCACCTCACCCTGGTGCCGGAGTTGCGCGCCGCGCTGGATGCCGAGGGCCGCGAGGACATCCTGATCGTCGTCGGTGGCGTGATCCCGCCACAGGACTTCGACGCCCTGTATGCGGCCGGCGCCAAGGCCATCTTCCCTCCGGGCACCTCCATCCCGGACGCAGCCATCGACCTGATGGCCAAGCTGAACGCCGCCCTTGGGTATACGACCAAGGCGGCGTGAGGTCTGCGTCGAGCCGTCTAGAGCATGTTGCGTGATTTCTGAATCACCCAACATGCTATAATGATTTGTTTTTCAAGCAAATCGTCCCCAAAAGATCGTCCAGGGCGATCTGTGCCAGATCGCTCGGGATTTGCTCTAGGGCGGATCGCCGGGACCATTCAGGGCCAACACAACGAATAACCCCCCGCGACGAGCGAGTCTCATCGCGGTGGGGTTAGGTCGGCCAGTGCCCGCGCCTTTTTCAACCCCGCGGAGTGCGCTCGGCCGCCTCGACAGAGTCGGGCAGCGCTGGTCGCGGCGGGGCTAGCCCGCATGTCTCACCAGCACGAGAGCCGTGATCGGTCAGCGCCCGCCGCGCCGCCGTGGAGAGGCCGGCGGCGACCGAGAAGCTGGTACTGACAGGGTGATCGCATTTGAACAGCGATGCTTAATCTGTCATTGCGAGGAGCGTGAGCTCCGACACAATCCAGGGCACCCGGCACGACCTCCGCCCCTGGATTGCGTCGCCCGCGTCTTATGACGCGGGCTCACAATGACGTATAACGGGCGCTTTCGCCAATCATGCCGCCTATGATGTCTGGTGCGATGGTCGTTTGCGCCGGCGGGCCAAACCCTTTCGGTCCATATGCGATCACCCGGCCGGTACTGATCTGCGGCCTTTACGCCCCCTACACCCACATATATTGTGCCCATGTTTTGCGAATGCCTCGCAAATGCGCCTGGCGTCGGCGCGCCCGCCGGCTGATCGCCTGGCGGCCCGTTTCGAGGATCAGGCGTGCCCTGGCCGCCGGCCGTGTTTTCCTGTTCAAGAGAGAGGACGTCTCCCATGAGACCAGCCCTAGCCCTGCTTGCCACGTCGCTGGCCCTGGCGCCCCTGTCGGCGCAGGCCCACTCCTTGTGGATTAATGCCCACGAGTCCCACGCTCATCAGCCGCCTCACGCCATGGTCTCGCTCGGCTGGGGGCATAGCCTGCCGGCGGACGACATCCTCAACAGCCCCAATGGCCGCGTCATCGTCGATCGCTTCGCCATGGTTGATCCCACCGGTCAACAAACGGAACTGCTGATGCCCGCCACCGAGCTCGCCGAGCCGGCGATGGAGACACCGAACTTCGCCCTGTTCGCGGCCGACCTGGCCAGTCAGAAGATCGCCTTCACCGCCGACAGCGCCGAGGGCGTCTATCAGTTCGAGGCGGTCTCGCGGCCCACCTTCTACACCCAGTACATGGACACCGAGGGCCGCCAGCGCCTGGCGCTCAAGCCCCGCGACGAGATCGATGGCATCGACAAGGTGCTGATGTCCGTCAAGTACCAGGCGTTCGCCAAGTCGGCGGTGACGGTGGGAACCTGGTCAAACCCCGCGCCCCTGGGACACGACCTGGAAATCATTCCACGCACCGACCTCAGCGACGTCCACGTGGGCGACCTCATCGAGGTGGACGTGCTGTTTCACGGCGAGCCCCTGACCGTCTCGGCGAAGAGCATGGAGTTCATCACGGCCCAAAGCGCCGGGTTCGGCCAGAATGATGGGTTCGCTCTGTTCTCGGTCATCAAGAATGGACGGGCGCAGTTCCGGGTGCAGACCACCGGACAGTGGCGCATCATGGTGTCACACAAGGACGATGTGACGCCCGAGGGGCCGCTTAGCGACCTGGTCGGCAAGGCCAACCAAGTCTATCACGGGGCCTCGCTAACCTTCTCCGTCCAGTAGGACGGACCCACGGTCGGCCAAGGTGGGGCCGGAGCGATGTCCATCGTCTCCGGCCCCTCCACCCCTCCAACACACGAAACGGGATCTCGAAGGACGCCGAGGCCGGCGACGGATTCCCGCCGAGTCCGCAGTTCTTCATCGCGTTTTCACGCTGGCGTACGGATCCGCACCCGCCCCAGGCCGAAGCTCGCGTGGCGGCCGGCGTGCAGGACCTCTGCCAGGCGCAGCCAAGGCAGAACGGCGGCCTTCTCGTGGTCCAGCGCGAAAGCCGCGATCCAGCCGGTCATGGGCACCGGGCGCTCACCTTGGCGGTGGGCGATGCGGGTCCACGTCACGCGGCGCGCCGGGCCGTCAAGGCGCAGCCGGTTCCAGTCTCCGTCCGGCGGCGGCCGCGGGTCCAGCCAGGCGAGCGTGTCCGGATCGAGCCAGGGGGCCAGCCCATACCAGCGAATAGTCGCAGCCCGCCCCAGGGCGGGGCCGTCGAGGGAAACACCGTCGGCCAGGCAGAGCGGCGTTTCGAGCACAACCCGCGCGGCCGAGGTAGGCGATAAGAGCGCCCCGGGCTCGCGCTGATGCAGGATCGGTCCGCGTCCGAGCAACGGCCGGCGACCACCGGGAACGATCAGTCCGTCATCCGTGACAGCGGTCAGGGCGTCTCCGACCGCATCGGCCCAACGTGCCGCGGTGCCGATCAGCCGGATCGTCAGCGCCGGCCGGTGCGCCGGGCCGTCCATCCGAGGCACCAGGGGCGATGGCATGTGCCCGGTGACCGGGAAGAGAGCGGCGTGGTCATCCCGCGACAGGCGGGAAACCAGCTGCCGGCCCAGCAGACCGCGCAGCCGGCCCAGCAGCACCGGGCGCGCCGTTGGGCTCGCCTGGCCCGCACAGGCCCGCGAAACATCGTGCCACAGCGGCGCGCGGCGCGGAACCTGGGCGGCAGCGGTCACGTGAGGTCCTCGATCTCGTCTGTGTCCAGGAACTCGATCGTGCCATCCGGAAACCGCACCTGAGCCTCGCCGCCGGAGACGGACAGCACCTCCACCGCTTCGCCGTCCACCACGCCCCGGCGGGTGGGTTTCGGCGCCGGTCGCGCCGACCGAACGGCGGTGCGGCCGCCGCCACCCCCCGCGCCCGCGCCCGGCTCCACGATGCGCGGCGGCGGGGATTGGGGTGGCCAGGCGGCGGGATCGTCGATCACCAGCGGCAGCACGAGGCCGGCCTTCTTGGCCTCCTGAAACGGCCGCGACCCGGCCATGATGTCCAGCCCTTGGTCCTGGGCCAGCGCATCCCCATGGGCCGGATCGGCCATGGCCAGCAGGTGGCGGATCTGTGGCTCTTGCGCCCATCCGGAGACGACGTCGTCCATGTAGTCCTCGAACGCCTTCAGACAGTCGCTCAATAACTCGGCGGCGTTTCCCCCGTCCCAGGTCTTAACGTTGACATCGACGCTATCGAGGTCGACCGACGCCATGTCGATGGACACTTGGACACAGCCGTATCCGAGGGATTTGGCCATGCCCAGGCTGTGGCGGTGGGTCTCGGACCGGCCGCCGAAGGTGATGGCCCAGACCAGCGCTCCCAACTCCTGCGGCTTCAGGTTGTGGACATGCACCCGGGCGCGGAAGCGGGTGCCGGAGCCGTGCGGCTCGAAGGTGTTGTAGACCTTCTGGCTGGCGTCCGTGACAACGCGGTCCTTCAGCGTTGGCGGTGGGGATGTGCGGACAGCGCGGCTGACCGGATAGCGCTTCCAGCCCCGGATCTGGGCGTCGTCGTCCATGTAGGTGGTGTAGACATTGTAGGGACGGTCCTTGCCGTCAGACCAATAGGTTCCCTCGGCGACCGCCGGTGCGTCCGGGGGCGTGCCCGTCTTCAGGTGGGTCTGGGCCACGTAGGCCGGGTAGTAGCTCGGCTTGGGGGCCAGCAGGATTTCCTTTTTTCGCCCCTCTCGCGGGCCCGTTTCGGTCAGGTGGGCCGGTTCGATCTGTACCCGGCCACGGAGCGATTTGGCATCGTCGCCCCCCTTTGGTGTCACGAAGCCGAACAGCAAATCGGCGAAGTCGGGCTTGGTCGCGTCTTGGTCGTTTTTCTGTGACGCAAGGTCGCGCGTCGTCCGCCGGTTGGCCAGGCGGAACATCATCGCCAGCCCCATGGCCCGGATGCCGTTCTCCGATCCCTCGACCAGGTAGAACACCGGCACGGCCTGGCCTTTAAGAAGCCGCGCGCGCCAGTACGCCCATTCCTTAAGCGGCGTGCCGTCGTTCGGGTCGCGGTGGACGTGCTCGAAGTCATCGCGCGCCGCATTCGGCACCTGGACGGTACCTGCCGCCGGCGAGTGGAAGATAAACTCGACCTGTTTGGAGTTTTTCTTGTCCCGGTCCTGCGGCTGGCCTGTCAACACGATGCGGCCGGGCGTCGCCCCATGCCCTACGTCGTCGGCCCGCGACAGGATGCGCCCTTTGGCCCAGTCGTCCCGCGCCCGCCAGGCGTCCGGAGTGAAGGTCACGTCCAGCGAAACGGCGCCCCAAGCCTTGTACTTCTCGTGGGCACCGGTCTTGCCCTTGCCCAGGGTCAACGGGCGCGCTGTCTTGCTCCGCTCCGCATGTAGCGCTTCCAGCGTTGTCTGGCGCACCACCGAGTAGTCGCAGGGTCGCAGGTGCCACGCGCCCGTCGCCCGATCCAGCGTCAGCCAGCCGGCGCGGGACCGGGGCCGGAACATGTGCGTCATGTGCCGGGTGTACAGGGCGGCGTTGTTCAGGTCGCGCACGGCGAAGCGGCGATCGTCCATGCGCGGGCCGATGCGGCCGAAAGTGGCGATCTCGACCACCGCCCGTAGCATGCCCCTGAGCGAGGTGCCGGGGATGACGTCGCGACCGAACAGGGTGGCTCGGTCCTTGTGGCTGGGGGCGTCCTTGCCCTCGGGCGGCGCATTGGTGCGCCCGCCGACGATCAGCGGCGTTTCCGCATCGATCTCGATCTCGAACGCGCCGCACAGGGCGCCCCGGAACGGCACATCCATACTGACTTTGTCGCCCCACTCCGGACACACGACGCGGTGGTTCAGGGGGACGAAGTTGTAAGGCGCGGTCAGGCGGGTCATGCGGGGTCCCCCCGTTTGCCAAAGCCGAGGAACCGGGCCGCGACAGGCTGGTAGCAGGTCAGGCCCGCGTCGCCCTCGACCGGCCGGTCCCGCCAATAATACACCATGAATCGCATGGTCCGCCCCTTACGCAGGCTGTAGTGGCTGTCCTCGGTTGCGAGGTGGGTGAAGCCCTCGCCGTCGTCTTCGGTCAGGGTCTCGACCCGCCATCGATCTCCGCCCAGGTGGGTGATGCCCAGGCCGGACGTCTCGTCCAGCGCCAAGTCGGCATCAAGGATGCGTGTTGTGGGCAGACCATCCACGGGAACAGGTGCTTCGTCCGTTCCGCTTCGGCGGTACCAGCGCCCGTCCTCGCAGAAGAACACGGCATCGGTCGTGACCATCCAGCCGGCCTGGATGGGGTGGGCTTCAAGGTTCGCGCGCAGACTGGCGCCGTCCAGGACCCTGTCGGTGATGGTCAGACGGACGGTCGCCCAGCACGGACGCAAGCGACTTATGGACTTCTTGGCGTCGTCCGACACACAAAGATGGTCGATCATGTCCGCGACATAGCCGTTGATGCACGCCAGGTCGTCGTTCATGACCGTGCCTCCCGTTGACCGGGCAGGGTTCCCGTCTCGATCCAGGCGCCGCCGTCGCTCCAGTCGATGGCGTCGCAGCGCACCCGGCCATTGCCGCGCCCGGTGCCGCCGCCGAACGCGAGCCGCCCGCGCTGGATGTCCCTCAAGGTGCGGTCGAGGGCGTCGCGCATGTCTTTCGTAGCCTCGTCGGCGCCGTTCAGGGGTGGCACGATGTGGATGGTGTAGTCCGTTCGCAGCGCTTCTGGGTCCAGCACCCTTTCCGAGAACAACAGACCGTTGCGGGCGCCGCCGGCGAAGCGGTCAAGGGAGACGTGCTCGACCTGTTGCGTCGCCGCCGGTTCGGTCAGGACCACATCGTCCAGAACCAGCCAGCCGCGCCGGCCCGGGGTTTCTTTCCGCTCCTCGCGGGACAAAGGAACGAAGCCAAGCAGACTCCAAACCGCCGTGTTTTTCGCGCCCGTTACTTCAGCGAAATCCACGATGTCTTCGGCGAAGGTTCCTGTCAGGGCGTTGTAATGCCACGCCAGCCGGTGGGCGAGCGCGCCCTTGATACTGGTGGCCGGCATATAGTGGGCCGGCGTCTCTTCCACCGTGCCTCCGCCGTCGCGCCAAACCACCCGGCGCTCGCGCACCGGGGCCATGGACTCGTCGCCCTCCGGCGCGCCACCGCCGGGCAACCACGGACTGTCGGCGCGCAGGCCGCGCAGGGTGACGCTCAAGCTGGGCCGGGCCATGACCGGTTCGACGTCGAGTGACGGCAGGGGACAGGACCCGTCCAGACGGGCTGAAATCTCGCTGAAAGCCTTGAAGTCCTGGGGCCTCCGTAAGTCCAGCACCCCAGCCAGCAGCCGGGAAACGGTGAACGCGCCGCGCCCATGCCGGGTGCCACCGCCCAGGCGGACCCCCGGGTCATGGAGAAGACCGAGCAGGCGCCGCCAGTCCTCCCAGTCGGTCTCGTCGCCCCTGAGGCCCAGGTCAAAGGTGAAGCGGTGTCCGGCGGCCACCATCCAGTCCTCGAACTTGCCGCGTTCGTCGGCCGCACCCCGGTGCGACAACCGCACCCGGTCGCGGCGCCGGCCCTCACGGGCATCGGCCAGCACAGGGTCGGCCTGGTGGCCGCCCCCCGGGGTCAGGAGACCGTCCACCGGTCTGTTCCTCGAATCGTGGATATGTGCCCAGGTGACCGACAGGCGCGAGGCGCTGCCGTCCTCGATCTCCACCGGCGGGCCAAACAAGCTGTTGGCTTCTTGTGCTGCCTCGTCTGTACCCAGATCGGACAGGCAGTCCTCGAAGGCGTGGCGCAGAATGCCGGCCAGGGACGACCCTGGGATGGCCGGCAGCCCGTTGGCATCGCGCACCACGTCGGCGCCGCCGGTATCCAGCGCCTGGCCATTTGAGACGGCCAGCGGGCCGGTGAGCGTGATCGTCACCCGCGCGACATAACGCAGGGGGTGGTCGCCATAGCCAGCGGGATCGGCTGCCCTGGCGTGCGAAATCGCGGTCATCGGGCCTCCTCCTCCCGTGCCAGGTCGGCCATCAGGCGCGGCACATGCACCGCCAGGTCCGCGACCACCAGACGGGCCAGTTCGGCCCGGTCCGCATCGGACACATCGGCCGTCGCGTGTTCACAAAGGGTTTTGGGGTCAATGGCCGCCTCCAGCAGCGCCCGTGCGCTTGCCGGCTTGTCTTTCAGCAGAGTTAACCCGGGGGCCTCCTCGTTCCAGACGCGGGCGCCAACGCCCGCCGCGCAATACCCTGTGTCCTTGTCGAACAGACGGCCATTGAGGTCGTCGAGGTTTGTGGCCCGGTTGGCCTCGTCGCGCACCGCGCCCCACTGGCTGGGCGAGGGCGCGAGGTCTCCCAGTGCCCGACCCGACACCCGGGCCTCTCGCCACTGCGTTTCGTAGAGCGTCTTGAACAGCGGTTCGAACGCGCGCGCGATCGTGCGCGCGTCGTCCCCAAGGGTGCGCGCGGCATGGCGCCGGGTCAGCCAGGCGAACAGCGGATCGTCGGGCGGCGCGGCGGGAACCACGGCGGTCGGGGGCTTCTGGTCGACGGCTTCTTTCGCCCGCTCCAGAACCGGCGGATTGGCCAGACAGGCACCCAAGCCGCGTTCCGTGCCCAGCCCGACGCCGGCATCCAGGGTCGCGCGCAGATGGTTGGCCTGATCCGGCAACAGCGCGGGTCCGGTGAAAGCGAGCACGCTGCCGGGCACGATCACCTGACGTTCGCGGTCGAAGGCGCGACGGTGGCCGTTGTAGACCGACAAGGCCCGCCAAGCCACGAAGGTCTTGCCCGGGCAGGGCTGCCACGTGTCCGGCAGGCCGAACAGGTCGACATCGAGCCGGCCGTGCTTCGTTGGCGCCACGTCGGACACGGCCAGAAGGCGCACGGCGTCTCTTGTTCTACTATGAGCGGGCAACGCGGGCGGATCATCCAGGCGCGTGATCCGCACCCGGCCGTATTCGGCATGCCGTGAGCGGCCGATGCGCCACGTACGATCATACAGACGCGCCAGAAACGGCAGCGCGGCCTTGGCCTCCGGCGCGACGGTCACACGGCTGATGAAGCTCTGCCCCTCCGTCAGGGCACGGTAGGCGAACAGGAACCCCCCGCGCACGCGACCGGTCTTGTCATCGATGGCGGTGCGGCGGGCAAGACGGGTGGCTACTTGATGACGAACCCGGCCGTCCTCGGACACGAACATGCGGGACTCGTCGTCGCTTGGCTTTTCGCCGCGTGCTTTCTTCTCCGCCGTCCAGGATCGGGGGAGCGGCACCAGGGGCTGGCCGTTCACCAGGGGCAAACCGTTACCAAACCGAAGCCCGCCAGCATGGAACACTCGCCAGGACAGGTCCGGTCCGCCCTCCGCCTCGATCTCGGCGTACCACCGCGCCAGCAGCCCCAACAGAACGCCACCCGGAATGGTAGATAGAGTCTCCTGGGGTCCAGCCGAGGTCGGCGCGTCGATGAACAGCGCGTCGCTTTCCAGGTCGAGGCGCAAGATGATCTCGGTCGCGGCTGTCATGCGAGACCTCCGATCCGCCGGCCGGCACTGTCGGACAGGGTCGCGCTCACACGCCCCAGGCCACGGTTGCGGTGGCTGCCCAGGCCGCGCAACAGCGGCAGCGCGGTGGCCAGCACGGCCCGCCAGTCACCGGGGCTGGCCCAGTCGGGTTCGAGGCATCCCGGCGGCGGGTCGAGCGCCAAGGGTGCCGTGAGGGTCATGGGCGGCATGATCTCCATGGACCGCAGCGAACCCGGCGCGACCTGCCCCTCGCGGTCGAGGCGGGTAGCGTGCAGGGTCTCGCCCATCAGGTCCAGCGGGTCCACGCCATCCTTGACCGCCCGCCGGGTCCGGGCCCAGTCCCGCCACGCCTGGTGCAGGGTGGCGTCGTCCACCACCATGGCGCCGGGGGTGGTTCGGTGGAACCGCACATCCGTCAAGTCAGCCTCTCGGCGGGGCTGGGCGGCGCCCAGCCGGCCGAACAGCCACTCCGTGGCGCCGGGCTTCACGTGGCCGAAGCCCTCCGCCTGGCGTATCGCCTCTCGGAGCAGGCCGCGCACGGTGCGTCCCGGGACCAGGGGCAGGCCGTGCTTGCGCACCACCCGGGCGCCGGAGCCAACCCTCTCGGTGCGGCCGGTGGCGCAGTGCCAGTAATCATGGAGGTCAAGGGTGAGGGTCGCGGTCATTAAGACGGGGTCAGGCATGGACCATGTCCTTGGCCAAGTCGGCGGCGGTCTGGTCGAACTCGTCGGAGAAACGCTGTTCCAGGCCAAGCAGCACGTCGATGTCCTGGATGGGGGTGGTCGGCGGCGCGTGATCCGACCACAGCCAGCTCTCATCGCCTCTGAAAGGAGCCAAGGCGTTTCTTAGCGTGTCCCGTGCTTTTGGCTCCAGTATCTCGAACTGCCGGTCGAGGCGGCGTTTGGCCACGTCGTCAGACTCTCTGATCGAGCGCGCAATGGCCCGCCACGTGCCAAGCGGCAGCGGCCGGACGGCGCCCAGCAGGGCGTCAAGGTCGGCCAGGGTCGCGTGCCCGGTGACCGGCGTGGTGACGTAGGGGCCGGCCGTCAGCCATTTCTCCGCTTGGTCACCGGATGCAGGCAAAACGTACTGGTCTTTGAACACCTCCTCGAAATCGCCGGTATCGGTATCAAGGGCGCGATGGACCATCAGACAGGACGTCTTGGTCTTGTCGGCGCCGAGCCGTGTCTTGGCCCAGCCGCACAGGGTTTCGGCCAGGTTGACGGCATCACTGAACGGATGATGCGCGTGCACATAGGCGATGCCGGCCCCGGCCGTCAGGTGCGGACGGTCTTTGATTGCGTCGGTGCGAAATGCCTCCGCCGACTGTGTTTCCAGGGCAGTAAGGAAACGGCAGGTGACCAGCCGCCCGAAGCGTGCCGGGACGACCACGGTCATGTCATCACCCCCCAGCACAATGGGACGACACGCGATATCGTTCTCCTTGGTCAGCACGGTGTGCAAATCGGCCACCGCCTCCTGCGCGGCGGCCTGGACGATCCCGGCGATGGTCTGGGAGAGAACCCGTGCTCCGGTGGCGCCGTGCTTGTCCGTCACCGCCTTGAACATGGCGCCGAACCCTGACCCGTCGGCATGGATGACGGCGAGGATGCTGCCGCCGCCGGCCTCGGCCAGGGCGTCCGCGTCGCGGGTGAGCCTCTGGTCTTCGCTAAACCCGAACCGCTTTTTCAGGTTTTCCAGGCCAGCCGCGCTGTCCCGTCTCACACGCTGGCGGCGCAGAACCGTCGAGGCATCCCGGTCGTCCAGTTCATCGTCGTCCCGGAACCGGTCGATATCCACAACCGGGCCGCCGGTGCGGCGCATGCGCAGGGTCAGGGGGGTGGCCCCGGGCAAAGCGAACGGGGGCAGGCCCGACCCGGTGGCCACGCGGGCGCGGGCGGTCCTCTCGGCCTGGGCCTGGGCCTCGCGCGTTCCATCCCGGATGGCGACCAGCGCCACCGCCTGCCGCCCCTGTGGCGCCCATTGACCAGCGAGCAGGGGCCACAGCCGCACGAACCGGCGCGCCGCGTCTTCCTGGTCAAACTGAATGACGATCAGGCCCGAGGCGTGTTGCAGAAGCGTGCCGACACCAGGGCTCAGGGAGGGGCGCGATGGGTCGGCGTTGGGATCCATCAAACCGAGCCGTTGCAATGCAAGTCCCAGGCCCTCCCGGCACAAGCTATCGACGATTTCCGACCCGCCGGCCACGTCAAGCAGCCGGCCGCCGCCCGCCAGATAGTCTTGGATGCCCCGGAATTTGTAGGCCACGATCCAGGCCATGAACACCCCCTTGACAACGGTGGTTTAATGTGGGGTACTAATTCCCTGCCTCGCGCAGATTAATACTTCATAATGT
>JANQGN010000124.1 GCA_028277295.1 Rhodospira sp. | reverse complement strand
AAAAATTGATAATCCTCATCCTGAGCGTCCGCAGGACGCGAAGGATCTCCCTCGGACCCATGGACCCTTACAGATTGGTTATCTGAGTTCGGAGCCCTGGAATTACGGTCACGGCTATCCCCTTAGCTGCCCAGCTTAGTCAGGTTCCCCCATGAGACTCTCCGCCTACGTTCCCGTATACACGGCGGCGCTGACTCTCAGCGCCTTTCTGCTGTTCGTCGTGCAGCCGTTGTACGGCAAGATGGTGCTGCCGCTGTTGGGGGGAAGCCCGGCGGTCTGGAACACGGCGATGCTGTTTTTCCAGATCGCCCTGCTGGCGGGCTATGCCTATGCCCATGTGGGCGCGCGCCTGCTTGACCCCCGGGCGCAGGCGGTTCTGCACATCGCCCTGTTCTTCGTCTTCGCGGTGCTGTTGCCACCGGCGATCCCGGACGGCTGGCTGTTCGATCCGGATCGGGACCATCCGGCGCTCTGGCAACTGGGGGTGATGGCCCTGACGATCGGCGGACCGTTCTTTGTCCTCAGCGGCACCGCGCCCATGCTCCAGAAGTGGTTTTCCCACACCCCGCATCCCGAGGCCCATGACCCCTATTTCCTCTATGCCGCCAGCAACCTGGGCAGCATGAGCGCCCTGCTTGCCTATCCTGTCGTGATCGAGCCCCTGATGGCCCTGCACACCCAGGCACTGGCCTGGACCGGTGGGTATGGGGGCTTGGTGGTCCTGATCGGGCTGTGCGCGATACTGTTCTGGGGGCCACGGACGCGAACGGTTGGCGGCCGGGACGCACCGACGCAGGCGCGGCCCGCCGAGACAATCACCTGGTCCCGGCGCGGCCTGTGGATGCTGCTGGCCTTCGTCCCCTCGTCCCTGATGCTCGGGGTCACGTTCCATGTCACCACCGACATTGCCGCGGTGCCGCTGATGTGGGTGATTCCGCTGGCCTTGTATCTGGGCACCTTCATTCTTGCCTTCGCGCGCAAGCAGCGGGTTTCCTATAAATACGCCCTTTACATGCAAACATTTGGGCTGGCGTTGGTGATCATCTGGTCGATGTCTCACGCTGGCTTGATGGTCTATTTCCTGTTCTTCGCGCATTTGCTCTTGTTCTTCGCCACGGCGCTGATTTGCCATATGGATCTGGCCCGCCAGCGCCCCAGCGCGCACCACCTCACCGAGTTTTTCCTGTTCGTGTCCATTGGCGGCGCTCTCGGCGGACTGTTCAACGCGCTGCTGGCCCCGGTGCTGTTTCCGGCGCCGTTCGAATACCCCTTGATCATTGGACTGGCCGTGACCCTGCGCTTCATCAACGAGCCCGGGAGCGGCCTGCGCGCGCGGTGGGGCAGTCTGTCGAACACCGGCCTGCGGGCGACCGTGGTGCTGCTGGCCGCCGTCGCCGTCGCCGCCGGGATCAGCGTCGCGACGGACACGCCGCGCCCCGCGCACTTTGTGGCCGTGTCCTTGGCCGCCGCCGCGCTGCTGCTCCTCCAGCGGCGGCGCTGGAGCTATGCCATCGCCGCGTCGATGGCCCTGCTCTATAGCACCCCGCTTGTCTATGGCCTGACGGACTCATCCCTGCTGATGGAGCGGAACTTTTTCGGGGTGGTGCGCGTCCTGGACCGGCCGGTGTCCGGCAAGCGGGTGCTCATGCACGGGACCACCGTGCATGGGGTTCAACCGCTGGCGGAGGCGTACAAGACCGTCCCCCTGTCCTACTTCCATCCAAACGGACCGATCGGCGCCGTGTTCGCGCATCTCGACGACCGGGATGGGCCGCAGGCGATCGCGGTGTTGGGCTTGGGCGCGGGGACGGTGGCCTGTTACGCGAAGATGGGACGGCACTTTGATTTCTACGAGATCGATCCGGATATGATCCGAATCGCACAGGATCCCGCGCTGTTCACCTATCTGTCGGGCTGTGACAGCGAGTACAACATCATCGCGGGCGATGGCCGGATCACGCTCGCGCGCGCACCGGAACAACACTACGACTTGGTCTTTGTTGATGCGTTCAGTTCGGATAGCGTCCCGATGCACCTGATCACCGCGGAGGCCTTCGAGCTTTACAGGAGCAAGCTCAAGCCGGGCGGGCTGATCGCTGTCAACCTCTCGAACCGCTATCTCGACCTGCGCCCCGAGGTGGCCGCCATCGCTCGAACATTGGGCCTGTCGGTGAGCCACAAACAAGACGGCGGCGGCACTCATCCTGGCACGGACTTGGTTTATGTGGCGTCACGCTTCGCCGTGCTGTCGTCCAACCCGGAGATCATGGCGGCCTTTGACGCCGATGGCTGGACCCGGGCGGAGAGCGACCCGGCGCTACGCCCCTGGAGCGACGACTACGCCAACATCCTGCGTGCCTTTGGAGTGGGGGAGCGACCGACGCGTGGCGTCGAGGAGAACTGACCAAACCCCACCCTGACTCGCCCCGACGCCACCGGATCGGCGGCGTTCGGCGGCTTGATCCTGATCGAATATCAATTCGACTATCGATCGGTCCGAGGTATGGTGCTGGGGACCCTTTCATCCCGCAGCGCCGGACCCGCCTCGCCGATGCCCGATCCCCAGACCGCCGCCGTCGCGCCTCTCGACCCCGCCCTGATGGCCGAGATCGAGGCCCTGCGCGCCACCACCCACACCACCCGCCGGGCCACCGTGTCGGCCATGGAGGACTGTCTCCACGTGCCGTTTCCGGTGCTGGACCATGGCTTCATAAGGGTGGTCGACTATATGGGCGATGACGGCGCCATCGTGCAGGCGGCGCGGGTGTCCTACGGGCGCGGCACCCGGCAGGTGCGCGAGGATCGGGGGCTGATTCGCTATCTTATGCGCCACCGTCACACGACACCCTTCGAGATGGCGGAGATCAAGGTTCATGTGAAGCTGCCGATCTTCGTGGCGCGGCAGTGGATCCGCCATCGCACCGCCAACGTGAACGAGTATTCGGCCCGCTACTCGGTGCTGGATCGGGAGTTCTATATTCCCGCGCCGGACCACCTGGCGGCCCAGTCCGCCGACAATCGCCAGGGGCGCGAGGGGGTGGTGACCGGCGAAGAGGCGGCCGAGGTGCTGGATATCCTCAGGGGTGATGCGCTGCGCTGCCATGTCAACTACGAGCGCATGCTCAACGCTGAGGGCGACGGCCACGACCCCACCCGCCAGGGGCTGGCGCGCGAACTGGCCCGTATGAACTTGACTTTGAACACCTATACGCAATGGTATTGGAAGATCGACCTGCATAATCTGATGCACTTCGTCTCCCTGCGGGCCGATCCCCACGCCCAGTATGAAATCCGCGTCTATGCCGAGGTGCTGGCGGACATTCTGGGATGGTGGGTGCCGCTGACGACGGAGGCCTTCCAGGACTACCGGGTCGGCGGTCTGCACCTGTCGCGCCATGCCCTGGCGGTGGTGCGCAAGGCCCTGGCCGGCGAGGCGGTCGCCCAGGCGGACAGCGGCCTGTCGCCCCGGGAGTGGCGAGAGCTTTGGGCGGCCCTGGGCCAGGCGTCGTCGCCGGAGTCCTGAGCCAGCCCGGTTCCCACCGCATTTTTCCTGTCGTCCCGGTCCCTGTCGTCGCGGAGTTGCCCCCCATGGACATGCTCGACGCCGAGGCGGTCGCCCGCGCCTTGCCGCCGCGTGCCCTGGTGGACGCCCTGGCGACGATGTTCGCCGATCGTTCCGTGACCGTGCCGCCGCGCCATCACCACACCCTGCCGGCGGCCCAGGGGGAGCGGCCCGGGACCATGCTGCTCATGCCGGCCTGGCAGGCGGGTGGGCAGACGGGGCGGACGGGCTATGTCGGCGTCAAGATCGCCACCGTGTTCCCGGACAACCCGGCGGTGCGCGACCGGCCGGCGGTCACCGCGCTCTACTATCTGACCGAGGGAACCAGTGGCCGACCCCTGGCCCAGTTGGATGGCACGGAGTTGACCCGCCGGCGCACGGCCGCCGCCTCCGCCCTGGCCGCCGATCACCTCGCGCGGCCCGATGTGGAGACGCTGTTGATGGTCGGCACCGGGGCGCTGGCGCCTCACGTGATCCGTCATCATGCCGCCGTGCGGCCCTATCGGCGGGTGCTGGTCTGGGGCCGCGATCCCGCCAGGGCGGCCGCCGTGGCCCGCGTGGTGGCCCCTGACATACCCCGGGCCGAGGTTGCCCCGGTGGCCACCCTGGCCGAGGGCCTGGAGCGGGCCGACGTGATCGCCTGCGCCACCTCGGCCACCCATCCCGTGGTTCCGGGCGCGGCCCTGCGCCCTGGCCAGCACCTGGACCTGATGGGCGGCTTCACGCCCCGGATGCGCGAGACCGACGACGAGGCCATCCGCCGCGCGCGAGTGTTCATTGACACCGAGGTCGCGCTCTCCGAATGCGGCGACCTGGCCGATCCCCTGGCCACCGGGGCGCTGACCCGCGAGGCCGTGCACGGGACGCTAACCCAGCTCTGCCGGGGGGAGCGGCCGGGACGCGCGTCGACCGACGACATCACGCTGTTCAAATCCGTGGGCACGGCGCTGGAAGACCTGGCGGCCGCCGTGCTGGCTTGGCGCACCCACATGGGGGAGATCTGACGTCATGACCGAGCTTCTGTCCTTGGCCATGGGCAACCTTCTGTCGGCGCCCGTGCTGTTCTTTGCCCTGGGGGTGCTGGCGGGGTTCGCCCGCTCCGATCTCGCCATCCCCGACCAGATCGCCAAGGGGCTGTCGCTCTACCTGATGCTGGCGATCGGCTTCAAGGGCGGCGCGGTGATGGCCGAGCATGGCTTGACCGGGTTGCTGGTGGCCACCCTGGCGGTCGGCGTGGTGCTGAGCGCATTGATGCCCCTGGTGGCCTTCGCCTGCCTGAGGGCGACCACCCGCCTGGAGCGTCACGATGCGGCCGCCATCGCGGCGCACTACGGGTCCATCAGCCTGGTGACCTTCGTCACCGCCACCCTGATGCTCGATCGCCTGGGCACCGATGCCGAGGGCTTCATGGTGGCCACGGCGGCGATCATGGAGACCCCGGCCATTCTGGTGGGCTTGTGGCTGGCCAACCGGGGGCGCAAGGGCAAGGACACGCCTGGCGCCATGGCCGAGGACGGCGACCTCATGCGGGAAATCTTCCTGAACGGCAGCGTGGTGGTGCTGGTCGGTGCCTTCTTCATCGGCTGGATCACCGGCGCGGATGGCCAGTCGGCGCTGGCGCCGTTCATCGTCGCCCCGTTCACCGGGGTGTTGTGCTTCTTCCTGCTGGACATGGGCCTGGTGACGGCGCGGCGCTTCCGCGAGGCGCGCGGCATGTCCCCGGCGGTCATCGCCTTCGGCCTGTACATGCCGCTGATCGGCGCGACCCTCGGACTGGCGGGGGGGCTGCTCGTCGGGCTGTCGCCGGGCGGGGTGGCGCTGCTGATGGTGCTGGCGGCCAGCGCGTCGTACATCGCCGTGCCGGCGGCCATGCGCCTGGCCCTGCCGCGCGCCAACCCGGCGCTCTACCTGACGCTCTCGCTGGGGGTCACCTTCCCGTTCAATCTGGCGATCGGGATCCCGGCGTACCACTACATCGCTCTCGCCACCGCAGGTTGAATGGAGGCACCCGCATGGAGACGTTCACGCGCAAGAAGGTGGAGATGTTCATCGAGCGGCCGCTGCTGCGGCGCGCGCTGACGGTGATTCGAGAAACCGGCGCGACCGGCTATACCGTCCTGCCGACCCTGGAGGGCCATGGCCAGGAGACCGGCTGGCAGGACGCCGTCCCGGTGGATACCCAGACGATGGTGCAGGTGGTGGTCATCACCTCGGACGCGCGCGCCGACGCCATCCTGGAGGGCATTTCCGAGATCATCAGCACCTGGCGCGGCGTCATCTGTGCCTATGACGTCCAGGTGCTGCGCCGGGAGCGGTTTTGAGGCTGGCGGGGCCGCTCCCGATGGATCCGGGTGCGGCCCTGGCTTCGGGGCAGGGGCTCTCTTATACCAGCGTCATTCGGCCATGACTCTCTTGCGTCGCGTCGTCGCGTAGGGTGCGCTCGACGGCTGCAAGAGCAGCCGGCAGCGCACCATTCGAGGGCACGATGGTGCGCTGTGCCCCCGCCGTTTCCCTGACGGGAAACGGCACCAACCAAAGTCGGCCCGCCTTGCAGGCAAGGCGGGCCGGGGCGCGAGCGCACCCTACACCCTGGCTTCGGGACAGGGGTTATCTTATCCCTTGCCCATCACGTAGCGGCGCTCGTGCGACAGGCCCAGGTACAGGGTCACGCACATGGCCAGCAGCACCAGGGTGAAGGGCAGGCCCACGGTGATGGACGCCGCCTGCAAGGCGCCGAGCGCGCTGGCGCCCCCGGCGAACAGCAGCACCGCGGCGATCAAGCCCTCCATCACCGCCCAGAAGATGCGCTGCGGCACCGGCGCGTCAAGCTTGCCGCCGGCGGTGATGCTGTCGATCACCAGCGATCCGGAATCGGACGAGGTGATGAAAAACACCAGCACCAGGCAGATCGCGATGAACGAGGTGATCCAGGCCAGCGGCAGGTTCTCCAGCATCTGGAACATGGCGAGGGTGTAGTCGCCGATGCCGTCGGCCAGGGCGCCGGTCTGGGTCATGGCCTGCTCCAGGCCGGTGCCGCCGAAGACGGTCATCCATATGGTGGTCACCAGCACTGGCACCAGAAGGACGGCGATGATGAACTGGCGCACGGTGCGGCCCTTGGAGATGCGGGCGATGAACATGCCGACGAAGGGCGACCAGGCGATCCACCAGGCCCAGTAGAACACCGTCCAGTCGTGGACGAAGTTGCCGTCCTCGCGCCCCCACCAGACGCTCATGGGCAGGATCACCTCGCCATAGGACACGAGGGTGTTCCAGAAGCCGTTCAGCAGCGCCACGGTGGACCCGGTGGCGAACACGAACAGCAGAAGGGCCGCGGCCATGCCCATGTTGATGTTGCTGAGGACCTTCACGCCGCCGTCCAGGCCGCGGACCACCGAGATCACGGCGATGGCGGTGACCCCGATGATGATGGCGATCTGGGTATTGATGGTGGACTCGATGCCGAACAGGAACTCCAGGCCGCCGGCCGCCTGTTGGGCGCCGAAGCCCAGCGAGGTGGCCAGGCCGAAGATGGTGGCCAGCACCGCGACCACGTCGATCATGTTGCCGAACCAGCCCCAGGACCTGTCCCGCACCAGCGGGTAGAAGGCCGAGCGGATGGTCAGCGGCAGGCCCTTGTTGTAGGCGAAGAAGGCCAGCGACAGACCGACAACGGCGTAGATGGCCCAGGGATGCAAGCCCCAATGGAACATGGTCGCGCCCATGGCCTTGCTGGCGCCGTCGGGGGTGAGGGGCTCCGCGCCGAGCGGTGTGCCGTACCAGTTGGTGTAGTAGCCCACGGGTTCCGCCACACTCCAGAACATCAGGCCGATGCCCATGCCGGCGGCGAACAGCATGGCGAACCACGAGATCAGCGAAAACTCGGGCCTGGCGTCCTGGCCGCCCAGGCGGACACCGCCCACGGGCAGAAAGATCAGGACCAGGCAAAAAATCACGAAAATATTACCGGCACCGAGAAACAGCCAATCGAAATTGTTGATTGACCACAACTTGGCGCCGTCAAAAACGGTCTTGGCGGCATCCGGCACCATCAAGGTACCTATTACGAATGCCAGGATCAGCAAGGCCGAGACCCAGAACACGGGGTGGTGGATGTCCATCCCCATGGCCTGGATGTTGTCTTGCCCGACTTCGTAGTCTGTGTCGTAGAGTTTTTCCGGTGGTGTCATGGGCTTGTGCTCCCCTTCTTCCAAACGGCGATGAGCACGCCTCATCGTCGCCCCTTTTTCCCCCGTCGGCGCGTGTCGGCGCGCGCCTTGCGGCGCATCGGTCCGCGTCTTGCGGCGCATGTCGGTTCGCGCCCTGCGGCACATGTCGGTTCGCGCCCTGCGGCGCATGTCGGTTCGCGCCCTGCGGCGCATGTCGGTTCGCGCCCTGCGGCGCGGGGGGGAACCGCCGACCGTGCCGTCCCGCCCCGGGGGGGTCCCCTTGTGCGGGCGGGTGTTCCGTGTCCGCCGGTCGCGCGGCCGCCTGGTCGTGACCGCGCGATCATGGGGATCGTGTCCCTTGCGCGCGGGCCCGTCCGCCTCGCCTGTCACAGGTGAAGCGTCAAAGCTTAGGGGATCGCTCTTGGACGCGCAACCAGATGGGGCCAGTCGTTGCGTTGGTGGAGCGTTGCGTCCCGAATCATGACCGTGTTGGGCCACCGTGATCCCGTGACGAACGCAAGGGTAAATCCGGGGCCATGGTCGTGGGCGTAAGATCGGAGTTGTTTTCCTTGTCCAATCGTTTCTAGGCCGGACTCCCCTCGACGTGGTCATGATCGTGAGCAGATCGTGGGTTTTTTACCGCCATGTTTTGCGGGGAGCGACGAGCGTGTCTCCGGGAGAGTGGGTCTTGGCGTGGAGGTCGCCGGGCCTGCCGTTGTTTTTTCGGCGACCAGCGCGTCCGTCTGTGGCACACAGACTCGGCTGACGATCCGGTGCCGCGCCGCCATCCGCGTGAGGGGCGAGGTCCGGTCCGACCCGGTGAGTCTCCGCGCATGGCCCGCCTCGACTTCTATCACCTGACTCTCTCGCCGCTGGAGCGCGCCTTGCCGCGCCTGCTGCTGCGCGCCTGGCGCAGTGGCGCGCGGGTGGTGGTGCTGGCCGGCTCCATGGAGCGGGTGCGGGCGCTCAACAGCTTGCTCTGGACCTTCGACGCCAACACCTGGCTGCCGCATGGCTGCGCCGAGGATGGCCATGCCGAGGCGCAGCCCATCTGGTTGACGGATCGGGAGGAGCGGCCCAACGGTGCCACCCTGGCGGTGTTGACCGACGGCATGGCGGTGGCCGATCCGGCCGACTGGGTTCGGGTGCTGGACGTGTTCAACGGTCGTGACCCGGACGCCGTGGCGGCCGCCCGGGGGCGGTGGCGATCGGCCCGTGACGCCGGGCACGAACTGCATTACTGGCAGCAGACCGAGCAGGGGGGATGGGCGGAGAAGGCCAGCGCCAACAACCCGGCGGCGACGGGTGGCGAGGGTGGGGACGACGACGGCGCTCGGGCCTAGGCCCTAGGGCGTTTTTGCCGGCAACTGAATCGTCGAGAACGCCCTAATATACTGATATTGAAGCAAATCGTCCCCAAAAGGTCTTTCAGGGCGATCTGTGCCAGATCGCTCGGGATTTGCTCTAGAGCCGGGGCGGCGTGGGCGGTGTGCCATCCGGGTAGATGCCGCCCTCCCAACCTTCTGTGTCCAGCCGGGGTGTGCGCCAGGGGCCGCCGCCGCCACTGTCGCCGTCGCCCAGCACCGGCCCGATCCACCCCCCCAAAAAGTCGTCCCCACGGGCACCGCCGGGCGGCGCGGTGTTGGCCCCGGCGCTGCCCGGCGACACACAGGTGAAGAAGGCCCGCCACGGCTGCATCAGCCGGCACTTGAGATGGTCCTCGCGGTCGAAGCGCGGCACGCGGCCCGTGTCCGCGCACACCGTGGCGGCCAATGCCAGAACCTCGCTGGGGCTGGTCTCTCCTTTCGCGTAACAGATGACCGGGCGATCGGCGTTGGACACGCCCACGTTGGCGGCCCGGCCAGCCTCGCGCCGGCTGTCCACGAAGGGGCGCCCGCAGCCGGACAAGAGCAGGGCGGCGCCCACCAGCATCACGATAATCAGGAATCCGGTGCCGCGCGTGTTGGTGCTTGCTTGCACGGGTGTCCGCCCCTGGATTATGGTTCCGCCAAGTGAGAATAAGGAGGGTCCGCGATGGCGGAGTCCAAGTTTCGCCTGGTGACACGCAGCGATTTTGACGGGCTGGTCTGCGCCGCCCTGTTGAAGGAACGCAACTTGATCGACGACATCAAGTTCGTCCACCCAAAAGATATGCAGGATGGCAAGGTCGAGATCACCGGCCGCGACATTACCACCAACCTTCCCTACGTTCCAGGCGTGCACCTGGCGTTCGACCATCATCTGTCGGAGACCATCAGGGTCGGCCGGCGCCCCAATCACGTTATTGATCCTTTGGCGCCGTCGGCCGCTCGTGTCGTGTACGAGTATTACGGTGGCCGCGACGCCTTTCCAAGGGTCTCTGATGAGATGATGGAGGCGGTGGACAAGGCCGACTCCGCCCAGTACGAAAAGGACGAGGTTCTCAATCCGAAAGGTTGGGAGCTTTTGAACTTCATCATGGACGCGCGCACCGGACTGGGACGCTTCCGCACCTTCCGGATTTCCAACTACGCGCTGATGATGGAGTTGATTGACTACTGCCTGGAACAC
>JANQGN010000001.1 GCA_028277295.1 Rhodospira sp. | reverse complement strand
GGGCATGGACAACCAGGGGCCGCTGGTCGAGAGTGGATCGCGTGTGTTTCCTTCGGCCCTGGACCACCCCATGCTCAACCCTGCCCTCGACCTGTTGCCGGATAGCCCGTTCGTTAAACTGCGCGCCCTGCTGGATCCCGTGCCGGCTCCGGCCGGGATCGAACCCCTGTCCATGGCGGTGGGCGAGCCGGCCACCGGGTACCCCGCGTTCGTCGCCGAGACCTTGGCTGAAAACGCGCACCTGTGGGGCACGTACGCGCCCATGGGCGGGACCGAGGCCCTGAACGCGGCGATGATCGGCTGGCTGGGGCGGCGCTTCGGCGTGCCGGACGGTGTGATCGAGCCGGGCCGCTCGATCGCCCCGCTGGCCGGGACGCGGGAAGGGCTGTTCATGCTGCCCCAGGTGGTCACCGATCCAGACCGGACGCCGCGCCCGGCCGTGCTGATCCCCACGCCCTTCTATCACACATATGCCGGGGCCGCCCTGACGGCGGGGGCGGAGCCGGTGTTCCTGCCCACCGATGCCAAGACCCGTCACCTGCCGGACCTGGACGCCGTGTCCCCGGATCTGTGGGCGCGGGCCTCGCTCCTTTACCTGTGCTCTCCCACCAACCCGGCGGGCACGGTGGCCGGCCTGGACTATCTCACGCGACTGATCGCCCTGGCCCGAGAGCATGATGTCTTGGTGGTGGCCGATGAGTGCTACGCGGACCTGTACTATGGCGACCCGCCACCCAGCGCCTTGCAGGCGGCGCTGGCGCTCGACGGCACTTTGGACAGGGTGGCGGTGGTTCACTCGTTGTCCAAGCGCTCCGGGGTTCCCGGCCTTCGTGCTGGCTTCTGCGCCGGCGACCCGGCGGTGATCCAGCCCTTCCTCCGGCTGCGGAACTATGGCGCCGTGTTCGTGCCGCTGCCGTCGCAGGCGGTGGCGGCGCGGCTGTGGGATGACGACGCCCACGTGGCCGCCAATCGCGCCTACTACCGCGCCACCATGGACGTGGCCGAAGCGGTGCTGGGCGATCACCCTGGTTTTGCGCGGCCAGAGGCCGGCTTCTTCCTGTGGCTGCACGTGGGCGACGGCGAGGCGGTGGCCCATCGGTTGTGGGCCAAGGCGGGCGTGCGCGCGGTGCCCGGAGGCTATCTGGGTCGCGCCGACGCGCGCGGGGTGAACACCGGCGCGCCCTACCTGCGCCTCGCCCTGGTGCACGACCGCGACACCACCGAGGCGGCGCTGCGGCGCGTGCGGCCGCTGCTCTGACATGCGGTGCCCTCGAACGGTCGGCGGAACGCACCTCTTGGGGTGCCCTTCGGTCGTTCACACGCCCTTGACCCGGGCCTTCCCAGTGCTTTCATGCCCTTGTAAGCTTCACGCCTGAACGTCACGCCCGAGCGGCGAACGCGGTGCCGGACGGACAGCCCCTGGTCGCTGGCCCGTCGACGCACAATGTTCCTGTCTCACCTGGTCCGCCCCCGAAGACACAAGAGAGAACATGATGAAGATTGCGTTCGGCAAGCCCGCCATTCCGGAGTCCGGGGCCCTGGTGGTGGGGGTCCTTGAGGGCAAGACGCCCGGCCCCACCGCCACCGAACTGGACGATCTCACCGGGGGCCAGTTGCGCCGCGCCATGGCCTGCGCGCGATTTAAGGGCGAAAAAGGCGAGACCCTGGTGGTGCCGGCGCCTCATGGCGTCACGCTGGATCGCATCGTTCTGGTGGGCTGGGGCGCCGTCGATAAGGTCGACGCGGCCACGATGGAGGCCGTGGGGGGCGCGGCCGTCGCCTGCCTGGGCGGGCAGGGGGACGAGACGGCCACCCTTGTTGTCGACGATCCCGAGGGCATGGCGCTGGATGGCGCCACCGCCGCCGCCCACATGGCCCTGGGGGCGCGTCTGCGGACCTATCGCTTCGATAAGTACCGCACCAAGGAAAAGCCGGAGGAGAAGCCGGCGCTGAAGACGGTCACGGTCTTGTGCGAGGCGGCGGCGGAGGCCGAGGCGGCCTTCGCGCCCCTGGACGCGGTGGCGGACGGGGTGCGCCTGACCCGCGATCTGGTCAGCGAGCCGGCCAATGTTGTCTACCCGGAAAGCTTCGTCGAGACCGTGCGCGACCTGGAGGATCTGGGCGTCTCCGTCGACGTTCTGGACGAGGCGAAGATGCGCAAGCTGGGCATGGGGGCGCTGCTGGGCGTGGCCCAGGGCTCGGCGCGGCCGCCGCGCCTGCTGGTGCTTGAGTACCGGGGCGCCGAGGACAAGAAGGCACCGCCGCTGGCCCTGGTGGGCAAGGGTGTCACCTTCGATACCGGCGGTATCAGCATCAAGCCGGCCGCCAACATGGAAGACATGAAGTGGGACATGGGCGGCGCCGGCGTCGTCGCGGGCACCCTCAAGGCCCTGGCCGGCCGCAAGGCCAAGGCCAATGTTGTTGGCTTGTGCGGTCTGGTGGAGAACATGCCCTCGGGCACGGCCCAGCGCCCGGGGGATGTGGTAACCTCGGCCTCCGGCCAAACCATCGAGGTCATCAACACCGACGCCGAGGGCCGGCTCGTTCTGGCGGACGTGCTGTGGTACGCGCAGGATCGCTTCAAACCCAGCCATATCGTCGACCTGGCCACCCTGACCGGGGCGATCATCATCAGCCTGGGCAGCGAGCACGCCGGCCTGTTCGCCAACGATGATACCCTGGCCGAGGCGCTTGCCGAGGCCGGTCAGGCGGTCGGCGAGAAGGTCTGGCGCATGCCGCTGGGCGACGCCTATGACAAGATGATTCGCTCCGATATCGCCGACATGAAGAACGTGGGCAACCGTGAGGCTGGCTCCATCACCGCCGCTCAGTTCCTGCAGCGATTCATTACCGACAAGACGCCTTGGGCGCATCTCGACATCGCCGGGGTGACCTGGTCCAAGAAGGACGCGGCGACGGTGCCCAAGGGCGGCACCGGGTTCGGGGTGCGGTTGCTCGACCGGCTTGTTGTCGACCTGATGGAGAGCGATGCCGCGTCGGCTCGCGATAATGACGGCCATGACGATGGCGACAACGAAAAAGACAAAAAAACCAAGGGCGATAAGGATAAGAAAAAGAAGAAGAAATAGCGTAATCCTTAACAGTCTTGATTGGGCGTCGGTGGCCCCGGGTTCGGACGGCCTTGCAGTCATCCTTCTATGAGGGCAAGGCCGTCACTATGTTCAACTGCTCACGACAGCGCTATACCGGCGGCATTCGACCATGACTCTCTTGCGGTGTCGCTTGGTCGCGTACCCGGGTAGGGTGCGCTCGACCGCCATGATATGGCGGGCAGCGCACCATGCAAGACGACTCCGTCGGTCGAGGTCAGTCGACCTCAGTGTCTGTCCGGAAAGCCTTGCAAAACACCACATACGGCGTGGGCTTCGGGCACAGGCACACACTATACTGCGGTTCCCGCGACTTTCCGGACGGGCTCTCAGTGTCTGTCCGGAAAGCCTTGCAAAACACCACATACGGCGTGCGGTTTGGGGAACGGTGTACGCTACATTGCGGTTTTCGAGACTTTCCGGACGGGCTCTCAGGATCCGCAAGCATCGCAGCGGCGGACCTCGATGATCGGATGACAGATGCCCGCATCCTCGGGCAGGGCATCCTTGTAGTCGTCGGGCTGGCGGTTGCCGTGGGTGACCACCGAGGCCACCAGCATCATCGCGCCGGATCCCACGGACCACATGTGCAGGTCCTGGACGCGGCTGTCCCCATCCGCTTCCAGGCACCCGACCACCTGACGGCGCAGGGCGTCCGGAGCCTCGGCGTCAAGCAGCACGCGACCGGTGTCGCGCACCAGGCCGTACGCCCACGCCAGGATGACCACGGCCGCCACCATGGCGACCGCCGGGTCCAGCCACCGCCAGCCATAGGCCCAGGCCGCCGCCAGGGCGACAATGGCACCGACCGAGGTCACCGCGTCGGCGATGACATGCACCAGGGCGGCGCGCAGGTTGTTGTCATGGGCGTGACTGTGGTCATGACCATGGGCATGTGAATGATGACCATGGGAATGGCCATGATCATGTCCATGACCGACGTGCTCGTGTCCACCGGTGAGGGCGACCGCCGACACGACATTCACCACCAGGCCGATCACGGCGACCACGATGGCCTCGCCATAATGAATGGTTTCCGGGTTCACCAGGCGTTCGATGGCGTGCCCCATCATCAACAGCGCCGTGAACCCCAGCATCAAGGCGCTGGCGAAGCCCGCCAGATCGGTTGTCTTACCGGTGCCCAGGCTGAACCGTCGATCATCGGCATGTCTGCGGGCGAACACATAGGCGGCGGCGGCCAGCCCCAGGGCCAGGGCATGGGTGCCCATGTGCACGCCATCGGCCAACAGCGCCATGGATCCGGTCAGCAGCCCGGCGACGATCTCCAGGGCCATCACCGCCAGTGTGATCAAGGTCACCAGCCTGACGCGGCGCTCCTGCGGGCGGGCGTCGATCCCGCCAAAGCGATGATCAAAATGGCCTACCGTGGGGCAGGGCAACGATGCGCGGGACATGGGGGAGACTCCTCGAGAAAAGAAACCGCACTCACTTTAGTCCCTTGGTTTTGAGAGGCAATCGCAATTGCGGGGCCGCGACCCGTGGTGAGACTCCAAGATACCCTGACGGCCTCTCGAGCCTGTCATGTTCACACGTCGTGTCCCGCCGGGCCAGGGAACGCGGCCCCGTCGGAAAAGTGACCCGTCACTGCGAGCCCGCATCTTTTAATGCGGGCGAAGCAATCCAGGGCGAAAGACGGTGTGCTTTGCCCTGGATTGCTTCGGAG
>JANQGN010000615.1 GCA_028277295.1 Rhodospira sp. | reverse complement strand
GCGGGCCGGCGCGGATCCCGATTTCCTGCGGTACAAACTCGAGATCACGGCCGTCATCGACGCGTTTCGGGAGGCCCTCCGCTACGACGTCCAGGTCTTTGTGAACGAGTACGACGCGCTGGCGACGAACAGGAAGGCGGCCATCCTGTCCCGATACGGGTTCAAACTGGACACCGCCGCCCAGTCCTTTTTCGAGATCACCAGGCGATGGCTGGACCATGCCCCGCTGCTCGACCTCCAGAACACACTCGCGAGTGCGCCAGATCACATGAAGACACTTCGGAACACGATCAATGCCGTTAAAGCAAGATTGAAGAGAGACATAGCTTTGACTGCCGACATACAATTATACAATAAACTACATGGCAATGGCGTGGATAAATTAGCAAGAAAAATAAGCAACAAGGTTTATTTTCTGGCGACTGCACTCTTATTGGCATTGAATTTCACATTATTTTATTATGACTTTGAAGCAGCAATAATAATGCCTGTATTTTTTCTGGTGATAATTGTGGCTTTATTATTGCGACGAGGTCGACCACCGCCCGTATCGCCCGAGGAGCACAAACTTGCTCGCATACGCGCCGATCTGTCCGAGCTTTAGGACACGTCCCCCCGCGTCAGAAGCCCGAAATACGCGCATCTATGAGCGCCCTAAACGGCGGGTGATCTGTCCGGTCCGCGATCGTTGCCGTTCCACTGCTTAACTCATGCAAACCCCAAGAAAAACCCGGGGCGCGAGGCCCCGGGCCAGTCTGGAGGGAGGAACGCGCCCGCATGGGGACGGGCGGGGTCCCGCGCGGCAGGGGCGGCCGAACCACCCCTCCCGCCGGGTCGGGAGAGCGCGCTCAGATCGACTGCGAGCCGCGCCCGAACTCGGGATAGGCCTCCATGCCCAGCTCGGCCTTGTCGAGACCCAGAGCCTCTTCCTCGGTGGAGATCCGGATGCCCATGCTCATCTTGAGGATGAACCAGACCACCAGGCTGGCGGCGAAGACGAAGACGCCAATGGAAACGATGCCCAGGATCTGCGACCCGAAACTGGCGCCACCGTTGGTCAGCGGCACGGCCAGGGTGCCCCAGATGCCGCACACTAGGTGAACGGGGATGGCGCCGACAACGTCGTCTATCCGCAGCTTGTCCAGCAGCGGCACAGCCATGACCACCAGAACACCGCCAATGCCACCGATCAGGATCGCCATGATCGGCGATGGCGCCAGCGGTTCGGCGGTGATGGAGACCAGGCCGCCCAGGGCACCGTTGAGCGCCATGGTCAGGTCGACCTTGCCATAGACCACCTGGGTCATGATCATGGCCACGGCCACGCCGGCGGCGGCGGCCAGGTTGGTGTTCACGTAGATGGTGGCGATGGCGGTGACGTCGGCGGCGCTGCCCATGGCCAGCTGCGAGCCACCGTTGAAGCCGAACCAGCCCAGCCACAGGATGAAGGTGCCCAGCGTGGCCAGCGGCAGGTTGGCGCCTGGCATGGGGTTGACCCGACCGTCGGGACCAAACTTGCCCGCGCGCGCCCCCAGCAGGATGGCGCCGGCCAGGGCCGCCCAGCCGCCCACCGAGTGCACCAGGGTCGAACCGGCGAAGTCGCTGAAGGCCGTTCCTGTGATGCCAATGATACCGATGGCTTCCTCGCCAGCCGCCAAAGCCGCGGCCCAGTCGTCGAAGCCCTCGGGGACACCCGGGTTCAGCCAGCCGGCCCCCCACTGCCAGGCGCCGGAGATGGGATAGATGATGCCGGTCAACGCGACCACGAAGATCAGGAACGGCCATAGCTTGACGCGCTCGGCCACGGTGCCGGAGACAATCGAGGCGGCGGTGGCCACGAACACCATCTGGAAGAACCAGTCGGAGGCCCCGGCGTAGCCGGCGTCGCCCGTGTAGGCACCGTCGGCGGTCAGCGGATCGTCGGCGCCCCAGGGCCAGGGAATGCCGAAGAAGCCCCCATTGACCTCATTGTACATCAGGTTGTAGCCGATGACCCAGAACATCAAACCCGCGAAGGAGTAGATGGCGATGTTCTTGGTCATCTGCATGGTGGTGTTCTTGGTGCGCACCAGGCCGCCTTCCAGCATGGCGAAGCCGGCGGCCATGAACATGACCAGGAACCCGTGGACCATGAACGACAGGGTGTTGAGGATATAGGCGGTTTCGGCCGAAACCGGTAGCACCGGGGCGGCCTCGGCGGCCACGTCGCCGGCCTCCTGGGCCAGGGCCGGGCCGCCCATGGCGACCAGGGCGGCGGCACCGGCCAGGGTGGCCAGCGCCAAGGTGGGCTTGAACGTGCTCATCTTCACGGTCCTCCTACAGGGCGTCAGCGTCGGTTTCGCCGGTGCGGATGCGCACGGCCTGCGCCACGTCGAGCACGAAGACCTTGCCATCGCCGATCTTCTCGGTGCGCGCGGCGGCGGTGATGGCCTCCAGGACGCGCTCCACCATGTCGTCGGACACGACCAGTTCGATCTTCACCTTGGGCAGGAAGTTCACTTGGTATTCGGCGCCACGGTAGATTTCCGTTTGGCCCTTCTGTCGTCCGAAGCCCTTCACCTCGGAGACCGTCAGCCCCTGGATCTCAAGCGGGACGAGCGCCTCACGCACCTCGTCAAGCTTGAAGGGCTTGATGATCGCCATGATCAACTTCATAGCCGGTTCCCCCAATGCTACCTCGTCGGCGGCGTCGGCCCCGATCACCCGCGTTTGGTCGGCGGAGGGGACGACGTCCTGGCCATGGCTTATTCAAGCACCGTGCCAGGGTTGGTGCGGCGCAAAAAACCCATCGCGGATCAAGGCATTACCGATAGCGGGGGAAGCGGCCGACGGTCGGACGGGCGTGTTAACGGCGATCAATGGCTATAAAATGAGCAAACCGGTCCGCTTGTGGTCAAAAATTGTGCGCAAAAATTGGCGGATTACACGCTTTTCGCGGCGGCAGACGCGTGGAGATCGCCTTTGCATCGTGGACATGGCAAAGCCCGGCCGCGCCCTCGGACGGCGCGGGCCTGAGACAATGGAGAGCGCCACGGACACCGGCGCCGACACTACTTGAACACCACGGTCTTGTTGTCGTTGATGAACAGGCGCCGCTCGCAATGCCAACGCACGGCGCGGGCCAGGGTCACCGTCTCCACGTCGCGGCCCATGCGCACCAGTTCCTCGCGCGTGTCGGTGTGGTCCACGCGCACCACCTCCTGCTCGATGATCGGCCCCTCGTCCAGGGTGGCGGTCACATAGTGGGCGGTGGCGCCGATGATCTTGACGCCGCGCGCGTGCGCCTGGTTGTAGGGCCGGGCGCCCTTGAAGCTGGGCAGGAAGGAGTGATGGATGTTGATGCAGCGCCCGGACAGGGCCGCCGACAGATCCGAGGACAGCACCTGCATGTAGCGGGCCAACACGACCAGATCGATGTCATGCGCCTCCACCAGGTCCAGCAGCCGGCGCTCTTGCTCCGCCTTGGTCTCGGGGGTGACCGGCAAGTGATGAAAGGGAATGCCGTGCCATTCCGTCAGGTCGCGCATGTCCTCGTGATTGGACACCACCGCCGGCACGTCGATATGCAACTGGCCGGTGTTCCAGCGGTGCAGCAGGTCGTTCATGCAATGCCCAAAGCGCGACACCGCGATCAGCACCCGGGGCGGCTGGGTGGCGTCGTGGATGTCCCACTCCATGCCGAAATTGGTGGCCACGGTCTGGAAGTGGGCTTTCATGGTCGTCAGGTCCGGCATGTTGGGATGCCCGGCCCGATAGACCACGCGCATGAAAAAGCGCCCCGTCAAGGGGTCACCATAGCTGTGGGATTCCGTGATGAAGGCTTGATGGCCGGCCAGGAAGCCCATCACCGCCGCTTGAACGCCGATGCCGTCGGGGCATTGAAGGGTCAGCACGTAGGGAATGTTGGGGTCGGCGTTCATGACCGGGGAGTCCTTGGGGTAGCCTTGGGATGGCGGTGGCGCGGATCTCGAACGGGCGGGCAGGCAAAACATGCGGACCCGTCTGTTTACAGAAGCCGGGCGCCGCGCGAAACCCCGGAGCACGCGGCGCGCCGCGCGGACGCCAAGCCGCCGCACCACCATCATGCATAAGCCGGTGCGCGGGTCCCGTCCTGTCTCCGAGCGACATCCCTCGGCCGCCTGGCGCCCGATTGGCGTTCAGATGTCCAGGGTGTGGGCGCGCTCCCAGGTGCTCGCGTGGGCCATGAAGGCGGTCCACTCCTGCATCTTGAGCTTCAGGAAGGCCTCGACAAAGGGCGCGCCCAGGGCCTCGCGCAGGATGGCGTTGGAGTCGAGCAACCGCAAGGCATCCAGCAGGTTCAACGGCAGCTTCTTGACGCCATGGAGGGTATGACCATCCTCGTACATATTGATGTCCAGCCGCTCGCCCGGATCACGCCCATGGGCCACGCCATCCAGGCCCGCCGCCAGCACTCCGGCGGGCGCCAGGTAGGGGTTGGTGGCGCCGTCCATCAGCCGGAACTCGAAGCGGCCGGCGTCGGGGATGCGCACCATGTGGGTGCGGTTGTTGCCCGAGTAGGTGACCGTGTTCGGCGCCCAGGTGGCGCCCGAGGCCGTGATGGGCGCATTGATGCGCTTGTAGCTGTTGACCGACGGGTTGAACAGGGCGCAGAGCGCATCGGCGGAGTGCATGACCCCGCCCAGGAACCCATAGGCCATCACCGACAGCCCCATCTCGCCATCGTCATCGTGGAACAGGTTGGTGGCGCCGTCCAGCGACCAGACCGACACATGCATATGGCAACCGTTGCCCGTCAGATGGTTGAAGGGCTTGGGCATGAAGGTGGCGCGCAGGCCGCACCGCTCCGCGAGGGTGCGCACCATGAACTTGAAGAACACATGGCGGTCGGCCGTGACCAGGGCGTCGTCATAGGCCCAGTTCATCTCGAACTGGCCGTTGGCGTCCTCGTGATCGTTCTGATACGGCCCCCAGCCCAGGGCCCCCATGCCGTCGCAGATCTCCTTGATCAGGTCGAACTGCCGCATCAGCGCCGCCTGGTCGTAACAGGGCTTGGGCTGGTCGTCGCGGGCGTCGGCCACGGCGTCACCCTCCGGGGTCAGCAGGAAGTACTCGCACTCCACGCCGGTCTTCATGCGCCAGCCCTGGGCGGTCGCCCGCGCCAGCTGTGTCCTGAGCACCTGACGCGGCGCCTGCGCCACCGGCCGGCCCTCCATGACCAGGTCACCGGCCACCCAGCCCACCTCCGGCTGCCACGGAAGCTGGATCAGGCTGTCCGGGTCGGGCACGGCGAACATGTCCGGGTGCGCCGGGGTCAGGTCCAGGTGCGTGGCGAAACCGGCGAAGCCAGCCCCGGCGATCTGCATCTCGGCGATGGCGGCGGCGGGGACCAGCTTGGCGCGCAGGATGCCGAACAGATCCACGAAGCTGACAAGAAAGTACTGGACGCCCTTTTCGCGAGCGATGGCGGTCAGGTCCTGACCCATGGCGAGGTCCCCCCTCTTGGCGTGAGGCGGCACGCGCGGCGCGGCGCGGCGCCGGAAGGGGGGTGATGACGAACCATCGACCGGGCGATTATTTGCCTATTTCCTAAGCAATGGCGCGCGGCCGCCCCTTCCT
>JANQGN010000535.1 GCA_028277295.1 Rhodospira sp. | reverse complement strand
GGCGGCGGCGACCCTTGTGGCGATGACCTCCAACTTCACCATCAACAACAGCTTCACCTACCGGGACCGGCGGCTGAAGGGCCTGCGGTTCGTGACGGGACTGCTGTCGTTCTACCTGATCTGCGCCATCGGTGCGGTCATTAACGTGCGCATCGCCGAGCTGATCTTCGAACAGGGGATCCACTGGGCCCTGGCCGGGTTCCTGGGGGCCATGGTGGGGTCGGTCTGGAACTTCGGCGTGTCGTCCACCATCACCTGGGGGCCGCAGCGGCTGAGGCGCCGGCGGGCAAAGGCGAAGGGGTAGGGCGGGCCCCTATCCCTTCCTGGGCAACCCCCGGGTCAGGTGATCCACCAGCGCATCGGGCAAGGCGCCGGCCAGCCATGCCCCGAAGGCCGTGGGCCAGGGAAAGGCGATGCGGCCCCGGTTCTTCTCCAGCCCGCGCTTCATGATCCGCGCCGCCCGGTCGGCGTCCATCAGGAAGGGCATCGAAAAGCGGTTCACCGCCGTCATCGGCGTGCGCACATAACCAGGGCAGAGCACCGAGACGCGCACGCCCTCGGGTGCCAGCCATCCGCGCAGGCTTTCTCCCCAGACCTTCACCCCCGCCTTGCTGGCGCAATAGGCCGGCGCGCCGGGAAAGCCGCGAAACCCCGCCAGCGATGCCATCAGCGCGATCTGGCCGTGGCCCCGGGCCCGCATCCGGGGCAGGAGGGGCTGGACAGTGTTGAGCACGCCCACCAGGTTGACGGCGAAGATGTCGCGGGCTTGTTCCTCCGGTTCCGTGCCGCCGCCGGTGCCCCCCGAGATGCCCGCGTTGGCGATGACCAGGTCCAGTGCGGCCGCGTCGTCGGCGGCCAGGGCGTGGCGGGCCGTGGCCTCCCGGTCGGTGACATCCACCCGTGCCGCCTCCGCCCGCGCGCCCCTGGCGTGGCAGCGATGGGCCACGGCCTCCAGGCGCATGGGGTCGCGCCCCCAGAGCACCAGGGAGATGTCCGGGGCGGCATAGGCTTCGGCGAGGGCCGCGCCGAGGCCGCTGGACGCGCCGGAAATGAGGATGCGGCGAGGGATGGAGCGCGTGGTCATCGAGGCACGGGGGGGACCGAAAAAGGGACCGCCTTGTGACAGGCGATCCCTTGTCTACGAATCCAGGGGCCCCGGATCAAGTATTTCGGACGATAGAGACCGTATCGGCGCGGATGTGGCGATTGACAGGATCACACATCCGCTTGTGTTCAGGCGGTGTCGCCCTCCGGGATGGCGTCGCAGAACGCCTCCAGCCAGGCCTGGCCGCGCTCGGCCTCGGCGATTTCGTGCGCCAGCCACTGAGCGAATGGTCCGCCCCTTTCGCCGTGGGCACGACGCATATCAAGAAGCCGGTTCAACTCCGTCTCGCGCGCGTCGAGAAGCAACTCGGCCTGGGCGCGCCGGTCGTCGGGCGGCAGCAGATGCAGGAAGCGGAACTTCAGCGCCGTCACCAGCTTGGACAGGTCCGACGAGGCGCGAAGATTGGCGGTCAGCAGGCGCCGCAACTCCTCTCGGCCAGACTCGGTGATCTCCAGAGTCGCCGTATCCTCGGGCGCGTCCTCGGGACTGGAACGGACCAACCCCTCCACCTGCAAGAGCTCCATGGAACTGCCCAGCAGGTCCAGGGACGGGCCGGTGATGCGCGTGATGAACTCGCGCACGGTTCCGGCGATATCGGCATAGGTGCCCGGCTGGTCAGCGATCATGCCCAACGCGCACAGGCGGACAGACTCGCGCGGGGTCAGCGTCTTGTCAGCGAACATGGTGGCCCCTCCTATCATCTCCATGGCCATGCCTGTGGCCAATCGCGCAGCCCTTCCGGCTGCTCCATCTTTGCTCATGCCCAGCGAGGCTTGCCTTGCCGTGGTTGGCACGAGGACCTTTGACGCGAGTTACGATGAGCTGAACACGTTGGATCACTCGGTGATCGGTGGGCGCCGATGAGTCACCGGCTCATCCCATCGATACAGGATCCTACCATCGATCTCGGAAAAAGGCTACTTGGCGTGTCGGTAATGTGAACACCCGGCGGGCAGGCAACCCAAGAGTGGTTGCTTTCTGATCAGATAGGCGGCAATCGGCACCGACACAAGGGGTGTCAGGGTGATCGCCAGGGCAATCGGGTGAACAGGGGTCATGGATCATGGCCGGACCAGAACACCGACCCTGGAACATCCATAGCATGCTACTTGTGATACGAGCTATAATTGCGAGCTATCGTCGCCAGACGGGACACAATCAGGGGGGCGTGGCAATCCAGGGGCAGAGGGCACCGACATTCGCTCTGGATCGCCCCTTCTTGAGACCCTGGGTCGCTTCGCTCCTCGCGACGACAGTGTGTCCGAGCGTGCACCCGATTACCCTGTGGTGATCGCCCAGGGTCGGTGGTGAGCGCGCCCCCGTCGCGCGACGGCCATGCCGAGCTTTACAAGAAAACGAAAGAGGACCCGCCCACGAAGGGACGGGTCCTCTTTCCTGGCTTGGCCTGGCAGGGCCGTCATGTTTTGGCGTGGCCCGGAGGGGCCGTCGCCAGGTGCTCAAGCGGCCTTCTGGCTGATCCCGAGGGTGCTCCAGACGTCCAGCAACGAGGCGACCAGATGATCCATGAGGGCGTCGTCATGAATCGGCGTGGGGGTGATGCGCAGCCGCTCGGTTCCCTTGGGCACCGTGGGGTAGTTGATCGGCTGCACGTAAATGTGATGCCGGGTCAGCAGCAAGTCCGAAGCCTGCTTGCACAGTGAGGCATCACCGACCAGCAGGGGGACGATGTGGCTGACCGAGTCCATCACGGGCAGGTTCAGGTCGCGCAGTCGTTTTTTCAGGGTGGCGGCGCGCTCCTGATGGCGGATGCGCAAGTCGTTGTGAGCGCGGAGATGGCGGATGCTGGACAGGGCGCCCGCGGCGATGCCCGGCGGCAGCGATGTGGTGAAGATGAAGCCGGCGCCGAAGCTGCGCACGAAGTCCACCAAATCGGCAGAGCCGGCAATGTAGCCGCCGATGCAGCCGATGGCCTTGCCCATGGTGGCCTGGACGATGTCGATGCGGTCCACGACGCCGTCGCGTTCGGCCACGCCGGAGCCCTGCTCTCCGTACATGCCGACGGCGTGCACCTCATCGAGGAAGGTGAGCGCGTTGTGCTTCTCGGCCACGTCGCAGATGTCGGCGATGGGGGCGATGTCGCCATCCATGGAATACACAGACTCGAAGGCGACCAGCTTCGGCACGTCACGACCGTACTCGGACATCAGTTCGTCCAGGTGCGCCGCGTCATTGTGCCGGAAGATTTTCTTCGGGGCGCGGGAATGGCGCACGCCCTCGATCATGCTGTTGTGGTTGAGGGCGTCGGAGAAAATCACCAGATCCGGGATTTGCTGCCCCAGAGTCATCAGCGTCGTGAGGTTGGCCACATAACCGCTGGTGAACAGCAGAGCGGATTCTTTATTGTGCCAGGAGGCCAGTTCCTGCTCCAGGAGCACATGATAGTGGTTGGTGCCAGAGATATTGCGGGTGCCGCCGGCGCCGGCGCCGCACTGGTTGACGGCTTCTGAGATCGCGCCCGTCACAACGGGATGCATGCCCATGCCCATGTAGTCATTGGAGCACCAGATAGTGACCTCATGGGTGTCACCGTCCCGATGGTTGATGGCCCTCGGGAACTTGCCGACCTGGCGCTCCAGGTCGCAGAACACGCGATACCGCCCCTCGTCGCGCAGTCCACGCAAACGGTCCGCGAAAAAGGTCCTGTAATCCATCGGTCACGTCCTCTCGATC
>JANQGN010000525.1 GCA_028277295.1 Rhodospira sp. | reverse complement strand
GGAATCGCGGACATAAACCTTGGGAGAGCGGACGAGGCGCTTGCCGATATTGGCGTGGAAGGGCGGCAGCCGACGCACCAGCAGCAGGTCGACCAGCAGATCCAGATACCGCGCGACGGTCTTGCCGTCGACGGCCAGGCCCCGGCCCAGATGGGCGGCGTTCAGCAAACCGCCCTGGTCGTGGGTGAGCATGGTCCAGAAGCGCCGCAGGGTCTCCGCCGGAATGCGCGGGCCGAGGTCCGGAATATCGCGTTGCAGATAGGTGCGGACGAAGGCCTCGCGCCAGACCATGCTGGCCGCGTCGCTGTCGGCGAGGAAGCTGTCGGGAAAGCCGCCGCGCACCCAGAGCTGTTCACGGTCCGCGTGATCGACCTCCAGCACGTCGAGCGGGTTGAGGTCCACATAGGCGATCCGTCCCGCCAGACTCTCGCCGGACTGCCGGAGCAGGTCCATGGAAGCGGAGCCCAGCAACAGGAACTGCCCGGCCTTGCGGCCCTTGCGCCTGCCCCGGTCGATCAGGCCGCGCAGGGTTTGGAACAGCTCCGGCATGCGCTGGACCTCGTCGAGGATGACGAGCTTGTCGGCGTGGCCGGAGAGATAATAGACGGGGTCGTCGAGTTTCTCGCGATCGGGCGGTGATTCCAGATCGAGGTAAACACAGTCCCGCTCCCCGGCGATCCGTTCGGCCAGGGTCGTCTTACCGACCTGCCGGGGGCCAAGCAGGGCCACGGCCGGAAACTGGTCCAGACGGGCAAGCAGCGTATCGGTCAATCGGCGCGGTATCATCCTTGCAATTATGGCATGACACGCCGGATTTGCAAGGTTAATGAGCGGCGGTGTATCACAACCCAGCATTTGCGGCACCACGCGCCGGATTTTCAGGGTTTTCCGGGTTCACACCGATGGGTGCAGAGCCCTTGTGTCAGCGCCAGGTGTGGGGATCAACCGCGACCGGCTACAGGCCGGCGGTGGCGGCGGTCAGGCCCTGACGCAGGGTGTCGAGGGTGACGGACCGGGCCGGGGCCATGGGCCCGGACGCGGTGATTGAAGGGGTGGCCTCGGGCTCCAGCCGCTGGCTGCGCGTCCTGCTCAACCAGCTCCTCGACATGGCCGAGACGACACCGTCCCGGCCGAGCGCGCCGCCGGTGCTGGTCTGCCTCGACGAGTTCCCCGTGCTGGGCCGCATGCGCCAACTGGAGGCGGCCATCGGCCAGGTGGCCTCGTTCGGCCTCAAGCTCTGGGTGATCCTGCAGGACTGGAACCAGGGCGCCGACCTGTACGGCAAGCGCTGGGAGTCCTTCGCCGCCAACGCCGGGATCTGGCAGGCCTTCGGGCTGGTGGACACGACCACCTGCGAGGTGCTGTCGAAGAAACTGGGCCGCACGCCGGTCATCGTCGGCCGCGCCTCGGACGTGGGCAGCCGCGACGCGGAAACGGGCCGCTCCGGCCTGTCGCACGGCCCCGAGTTGCATCCGCTCATAACCCCGGACGAACTGGAACGCCTCTTTTCCCGCGACGATCCGGCGCGGCGGCACCTGGTGCTGTGGGGCGGGCGGCTGCCGATGATCCTGCGACGGGTGGAGTATTACGACGAGACCAGCCCCGTCCGGCATCGCTTCGCGGCACGGGAGCACAGCTAAACGAGAGAAGACATCTCAACGACGCATGACAACTTTTACTACCATGATCGGGCGTTTCTGGCTTATACTGGTTTCATGGTGGACGATCCTTATGAAATCATTCTGGACCATTTGCGCGACCTGCGGGCCGGGCAACACGGCGTCGACGAACGCCTCGATCGTATCGAGAAGCGTTTGGGCAACGTCGACCGCCAGCTCGCGGGGTTCAGGAATGATCTGGCCATACTTCATCAGATGTACGCGGATCACCGGGATGAATTCGGCGATCTCCGGGAACGGGTCGCGCTGATCGAACGGCGGCTGGGCCTGACGGACGCCCCGGCCGAGCATTGATGGCGAAGGCCGCTCTCGCCATGTTGAACGCTTGCCCGGCCTGGCCGGGACTGGACTGCGAAGAAGCGGTGCGAACGAGAGGAGACCGTCCATGACCGGCAATCCATCCGAACCCGCGCACGTCCCCGGCACCGGTGCCGGGTACCGGTGCGTCATCGGTCGTCCCGTCCTCCCAGGTCGCCGTGCGCCACCCGCTGAAGCCGGCGGGACAGGCGCCGTCACGGATGATGCGCGCGATCGGCATCAGCGCGATCCCGCCGGGGCCGCGCTCCCGGACCTGCACCCAGGCAAGCCGCCCGGAGAGGAACACCCGCCCGTCGGCGGCATAATCGAGGTCGCCACGCCGGCCCCCCGCCGTGTGCAGGATGGACAGGACCTTGCCGAAGCACGACGGGTGCAGGTTGCGCGTCCCGGCCAGCAGGACGTTGTCCTGCCCTGACCTGTGCCGCCAGCACCGTTCGCTGGCCAGCAACACGCCGCGCCGCCTATCCCAGGCGAGCGTCAGGCGCGTCTCGAACAGGCTGCCGGCGGCGAGGTGATAGCCGAGATACTCGCCTTCGAGCCGCCCCAGCACCGCCCGGGTCTCGTCCGTCAGGGGCGTCTCGGCCGGCGCCGGACCCGGAAAGGCGGCCGGGTCCGCCTGCGCGACCAGGCGGATGGGCTCCGGCCGGAGCCATCCCCTGGCCAGCAGGAACGCGGCCACGGCGTCGAGCGTGCGGGTCTTCGGCAACACCGGCGCGTTGAGGTCCTTGAACCGGC
>JANQGN010000195.1 GCA_028277295.1 Rhodospira sp. | reverse complement strand
GAGGCGCGATCCGCCTCAGTGTCTGTCCGGAAAGCCTTGCTTAGTACCACATACGGCATGCGATTCGAACACGGGCATACACCATATTGTGGTTCCCACGACTTTCCGGACGGGCTCTAAGAGAAAATCCCGAGCGATCCGGTTCGGATCGCTCGGGATTGGCGCCAGGGCGAATTTGGGTGGTCATCCATACCTCGTCGCCGTTGGCCTGCGTGATCCGTCGTGGCATGCTATGGATAGTCATGCGATTGTCATGATCTGAGTCGTTCTCGTGATCTGAGTCGTTCCCGTTGCCTCCCACGCGCCCGAGTCCCGAAACGGGGACGGCCACCGAGGGATTGTCCGACGGAGGTCCGCGTGCCCGAAAGATCCGACCTCGATGTTGATGCGCTACGCGCGCGCCTGATCGCTCATCGCGACGAGGTGCGAGCCGACGAGGCCAGCACCGTCGCTGACCGTGCGGTGGTCGACGCGAGCGACACCGCGATGGGACGCCTCTCGCGCATGGACGCCCTACAGCGGCAAGCCATGGCCCAGGCGACAGAGCGTCGCCGTCAGGTGGAACTGGCGCGCATCGATGCCGCCCTGAAACGCATGGACGATGGGGAGTATGGTGCTTGCCTCCAGTGCGGCAACGACATCTCCCTTCGCCGCCTTGAGTTTGACCCGGCCGTGCCCTTGTGCATCACTTGCGCGGGCGGTCGAAAGGGCTGACCCGCGACGGCCGCTATGGCCTTGCAAATTTGCGTCGACATCGTAACGTTCTCTCAGGATGGTCGCGCCACCGGCTATTCCCCTTGGGCCTTGCGTGTATCCGCGCGAGGGCTTTCCCGCCCGCGCGCTCCTTTGGTAAGGTGGCCTCGAACGTTGCGGATCACTGGTCAATGGAGTTGACCGCTGGTCAGTCCGTGGCCGGAGCGAGGCCGATGAGGACACCTCATCGGCCCTTCTACATCGATGAGAGCATGGTGAGTGATTCTGGACTCACCCACCACGCTCTAACGTTTTGATATTTAAGCAAATCGTTGTCGCGATCCGGTTCGGATCGCTCGGGATTTGCTCTAAGGAAGGGTCAGACCCCGATGACGGACGCCCCGCTGCCGTTGGCCGGCGACTTCCCGCCCGCCGCCCATGCCGACTGGATGGCCCTGGTGGACAAGGCGCTGGACGGCGCGCCCTTCGACAAGAAGCTTGTGGCCCGGACCCTGGACGGCTTGGCCATGCAGCCGCTGTACACACGCGAGCACTGGCCCGCCGATGGCGACCCCTCCGGCATGCCTGGCGCCATGCCCTTTACCCGGGGTGGCGGTGCCCTGGCCCAGGCCATGAGCGGCTGGGATATTCGTCAGCCGCACGCCAACCCGGACGTGGAAGCGACCCGGGCGGCCATCGATGACGACCTGGACAACAGCGTCACCTCGTTGCTGCTACGCCTGGACGCCGCCGGTCGCGCCGGGCTGGATGCCGACGACCCCACCGCCGCCGGCCTGTTCGGCCAGGGCGGGCTGTCGCTATCCTCGGTGGCGGAGATGGACGCGCTGCTCTCCGCCGTGGACCTGACTAAGGTCCCACTGGCGTTTGATGCCGGCGCCCAGGCCCCGGCCATCGCCGCCATGACCGTGGCCCTGTGGTGCCAGCGCGGCGTGAAGGAAGAGCAGGCCAAGGGTGCCTTCAACATCGACCCGCTGGGCACCCTGGCGGCCACCGGCGCCCTGCCCTCCGACCTGGACACGGCGATGGGCCGCATGGCGGCCGTCGCCCACAACGCCGCCCGCACATTCCCGGCGGGCGCGGTGACCGCCGTGGGCGTGGACACCGCCCCCTACTACAACGCCGGCGCCAGCGAGGCCCAGGACCTGGCCTGCGCCATGGCCACCGGCGTCACCTATCTGCGCGCCCTGGAGGCCGGCGGCCTGTCCCTGGACGACGCCGCGCGGCAGATCGCCTTTACGTTTTCCCTGGGCACCGATCAGTTCCTGTCCATCGCCAAGCTGCGCGCCGCCCGCATGATGTGGGCACGCATCACCGAGGCCAGTGGGGTGAGCGAGCCGGCCCGCGCCGCCCGCATCCACGCCACCACCGCCCTGCGCGTCATGACCCGACGCGATCCCTGGGTGAACATGCTGCGCAACACCATGGTGTGCTTCTCGGCGGCCGTCGGCGGCGCCAACGGTATCACCATGCCACCCCATGACGCGGCCCTGGGCATCCCAACGCCGTTCTCGCGCCGCATCGCCCGCAACACACAACTGGTCCTGCAGGAAGAGAGCCAACTCAACCGGGTGATCGATCCGGCCGGCGGTTCCTGGGCGCTGGAGCATCTCACCGAGGATCTGGCCGGCGCCGCCTGGGCGCTGTTCCAGGGCATCGAGAAAGACGGTGGCATGGCCCGCGCCCTGGAGTCGGGACACATCGCCGAACAGATCGCCACGGTGCGCGAGGCGCGCCGCAAGGACATCGCCAGGCGCAAGGCGCCGATCACCGGCGTCTCCGAGTTCGCCAAGCTCGACGAGCAAACACCCGAACTGGCCAACCCCGACCTGCCCGCCCTGCGCGCGGCGGCGGGACCACGGCTCGCGGCGACGCGCGCCGGGGCCACGGCGGACATGGCCACACTGACGGCTCGGGCCAAGCCCTCCGACATGGCCACCGCCGCCATCAAGGGCGCCACCCTGGGCGCCCTGGCCCAGGCCACGCTTGGCAACATGGGCGCCACGGGCGCCACCATCGCCCCCTTGCCCGCGCATGGCCTGGCCGAGGACTTCGAGGCCCTGCGCGACGCCGCCGATGCCCACCTGGGGGCCACCGGCGCGCGACCGCGCGTCTTCCTGGCCAACCTGGGCCCCATCGCCCATCACACGGCGCGGGCCACCTATGCGGCCAACCTCTTCGCCGCCGGCGGCATTGAGAGCCTGGGCAACGCGGGCTTCAAGGACGCCGAGTCCTGCGCCGCCGCCTTCGCGGAAAGCGGCGCCAAGGCCGCCATCCTGTGCTCGTCCGACAAGGTGTACGAGAATCTGGCGGAGCCGACCGCCCAAGCCCTGACGGCCGCCGGATGCCAGGTGTTGTTCCTGGCCGGTCGCCCCGGGGACAAGCAGGATGCCTACACCGCCGCCGGCATCGACCGGTTCATCTACATGGGATGCGACGTGCTGGGGACGCTGCGCGGCCTGCACGCTGATCTGGGAGTGACCAGCCGATGA
>JANQGN010000141.1 GCA_028277295.1 Rhodospira sp. | reverse complement strand
CCGTCTTCTTGGCGACATCCAGCGCCGTCATCGCCAGCATGCCGGGCGGTACGGCTCGCCCCGCATCCATATCGCTCTCGGCGAGAAGGGCTGGGCCATCAGCCGGGGCCGGGTGGCGCGCCTGATGCGCCGCCATGGCATCCAGGCCAAACAGCGCCGCGCCTTTCGGCCATGCACCACGGACAGCAACCACACTCTGCCCGTGGCGCCCAATCTGCTGGACCGGCGGTTCTCGCCCGACGCCCCAGGGCGCGCCTGGGTCCCTGACATCTCGTATACATCCCAACCGACGAGGGGTGGCTGTACCTGGCCATGGTCCTCGACCTGTTCAGCCGCAAGGTGGTCGGCTGGGCCATGCGCGACCACATGAGGACCGAACGGCCCCTGGCGGCGCCTTGAAGGCCCATATGGCGCATCAGGCGTTCCACCGTGCAGCGGGCCACCTCAATGCCGTCTCGAGTCAACTGGCGCCAGACCTTTTCGGCGCCGTAGACGCCGAAGTTCTCTTCCCACACGCGCCAGATCTCGATGCGCAGGCCGGCATCCCGCTAAAGCAAATCCCGAGCGATCTGTGCCAGATCGCTCGGGATTTGCTCTAGTTTGCGCCGACAGTGTAGGCGCAAACCCGGGGCCCAGCACCAAACGAAAAAACCTGTAACCCCTTGATTTAACATTGGTGGGCGATGACGGGCTCGAACCGCCGACCCTCTCGGTGTAAACGAGATGCTCTACCAACTGAGCTAATCGCCCATGCCCTGGTTTCGGCCGACAGGCCCAGGTGCCACGCCTTGCGCCGTCCACGACGGTTTGAGGACGGCGATGGGGAGACATCCGGGTCTGCCTGACACCATCAGGAGCGCACCAGCGACGCCGCGCATGCCAGCCTCGACCGCTCTTGGCTAAGACAACACCGGCCCACCGAACGAGGCGCCTCTCTCCAAGCGGGCCGTTCTGACCGTCACTCCCATGGGGCCCATGGAGCCCGTCCACGTCGGGGTGGGGGTGCCCCGGTCACCGGTCAACACATATCAGTTCAGGGCGTCCTTAAGGCCTTTCCCTGGCTTGAACTTCGGCTGACGGGAGGCCGGGATGGTGATCTTTTCGCCGGTCCGGGGATTGCGGCCCTCACTTTCGGCGCGCTCGGTCACCGCGAAGGTTCCAAACCCGACAAGGCGAATTTCATCGCCTTGCTTGAGCGCGTCTGTGATCGTATCGAAGACGCTGTCCACAGCCTTGGTGGCGTCGGCCTTCGAGAGCCCGGCGCTGTCGGCGACAGCGGCGACGAGATCGTTTTTGTTCACTGCTGGAACCCCCTGTGTTGGGTAAAACTTGAGCGACCTGATGCTGTCGACAGCCACCCCGAATAAAGTGGAGAAAAGTCTAAAACGACGGTTTCCCACCCGTCAATGTGGGAAACGCGGCACCACGGTCGCCCTTCCGCATCCACGCAGGCGCGTGACTGCTCGACCATCGCGGGGATGATGACGCATCCGCATCGCCATTGGCAAGCGCACGCGAGAAAGGTTCCGCCGGGATCATTCTTGAAGGTGGTATCCCATAGGACAATGGAAGGGATGCACACGAAAACCGTGCCTCACTCCCTCCCCATCGTCTCCCTTTAGGGGCACGGCTCACATGGTTCCTTCGTCTTCGACGGGAGTGATGCCGCCGGCCACGAACGAAGGGGGCGCCCTCCGTCAGGGCGCCGCTGACATCGGCCCGGGCAACAGGTGGGTACCGTCAAGAAAGTCCACCTCTCATGCCGGCGTCGACGCGCGATTATCCCCCTCTCACATGGTTGCGCGGACCCTGGGCAAGGTGGTTTACGCACACGGGACGCGCCAGTATGGTTGTTGAATGAGGCGCGATCCGCCTCAGTGTCTGTCCGGAAAGCCTTGCTTAGTACCACATACGGCATGCGATTCGAACACGGGCACACACCATATTGTGGTTCCCAAGACTTTCCGGACGGGCTCTCAGGATAAGCTGCCCGTACACGCCATCCCCATCCTGAGTGCTGGCGTGTCTTTGGCTGGGCTGCAAAAGTTTTGACAGGGTAAGGGAGCATTAACATAGCGGGCGCGATCTCCCCAAATCTTCTCTCCGACGATGGCGGCCCGGGTCCGCGGACGAGGCCGCTGGTTTGGCGGCTCGGCGCCGTCACGATCCTGGTCTGGTTGACGCTGGGCGCGCTGAGCGCCGCTACGCTCCGGCGCCTCGTCCGCGGCGGGAAGCCGTCCGGGTCATGACGGTACGGCTGCGGCCCCATCACCTTCTGTGCCTGCTGACCTATGCCGGGAAGGGCTACAGCCCGGCGTTCACAGCGAATCTCGACGCCGTCGTACGGCGGATCGCGAGCGGTGAGGCGGTGCGGATTGTCGAGGGGCCGGACGATATCTGTGCGCCGTTGCTCGACGACCAGCAGGCGCACTGTTTCCGGGACAGCGTGACGGACCGCGACCGGATCGCCGCCCGGGCTGTCGGGGACCTGCTGGGCCGCCCGGTTGTGCCGGGCGAGTGCCTGTCTCTCGATGCGGGGCGTGTCGGCCGATTGCGGGCAGCTTACGCCGACGGCCACGGGAACGCGACCTGCGTGGACTGCGAGTGGCTGGACGTGTGCCGGTCCATCGCGGCGGACGGCTACCGTGGAACGATCGCGTTCGCGCCCGACTGACCCGACCGCGATGGGGAGCCAACAAGAATGCCCGATCCGCAGATGCTGGCGGATCGGGCCGAATGGTCGATCGGGCGCCGCGGCCCCGGATCAGGCCGCGCGCTGGTGATCGGGATCGATGATTGACACGATATCATCCATGATGACGGTGAGGTCGTAATCCTTGGGCGTGTAGACGCGCACCACGCCGGCGGCCAGCAAGGTGCGCTCATCTTCAACGGGGATGATGCCGCCGACCACCACGGGAACATCGCTCAGGCCGGCGGCGCGCATGCGGTCCATGACGTCGGTCACCAGCGAGATGTGGGAGCCAGACAGGATCGACAGCCCCACAACGTGAACACCTTCCTCCAGGGCGGCATTGACGATCTGTGCGGGCGTCAGGCGGATACCCTCATAGACGACCTCCATGCCGGCATCGCGGGCGCGCACGGCGATCTGCTCGGCGCCGTTGGAGTGGCCATCCAGGCCGGGCTTGCCCACCAGGATCTTGACGCGCCGCCCGAGCCGATCGGACACCATGTCGACGCGCGATCGAACCGCCGTCATGCGCTCACCGGTGGTGGTCGTGCCCACGGAGCGGGCAACGCCAGTGGGGGCGCGGTATTCGCCGAAGATGTCGCGCAACGTCTGCCCCCACTCTCCCGTGGTGACCCCGGCATGGGCGCAGGCGATGGAGGGCTCCATGATGTTGCGGCCATCGCGGGCGGCGGCCGCCAGGTCGGCAAGCGCCGCGGATACCTTGGCGTCGTCGCGGTCGGCCCGCCATGCATAGAGCGAATCGAGTTGCGCCTGTTCGGCGGCCGGATCCACGGTCATGATGGCGCCGTCACCGCTGGACAACGGGCTCGGAGCGGCCTCCGTGAACTTGTTGACACCCACCACGATCATCTCGCCGGCCTCGATGGCGGCCAGGCGCCGGGTGTTGGACTCCACCAGCTTCTGCTTCATGTAGCTGGATTCCACCGCCGCCACGGCGCCACCCATGGCCTCGATGCGCGCCAGTTCCTCGCGGGCCTCGTCCTTCAAGGTCTCGACGCGCTTGGTGATCTCCACGGAGCCGTCGAAGATGTCGCCGAACTCCAGGAGGTCGGTTTCATAGGCGACGATCTGTTGCAGGCGCAGGGACCACTGCTGGTCCCAGGGGCGCGGCAGGCCAAGAGCCTCGTTCCAGGCCGGCAACTGCACGGCGCGGGCCCGGGCGTTCTTGGACAGGACCACCGCCAGCATCTCCAGCAGAATGCGGTAGACGTTGTTCTCGGGCTGGGGTTCGGTCAGGCCAAGGCTGTTGACCTGCACGCCGTAGCGGAAGCGTCGGTACTTCTCGTTTTCCACGCCATAGCGGCCGCGGGCGATCTCATCCCACAGTTCGGTGAACGCGCGCACCTTGCACAGTTCGGTAAGAAAGCGGATGCCGGCGTTGAGGAAGAAGCTGATGCGCCCCACCACGACCGGGAAATCCTCTGGCGGGACCTGGCCCGAGTCGCGCACCGTGTCCAGCACGGCTTGCGCCGTGGCCAGGGCAAAGGCCAGTTCCTGTTCGGGCGTCGCCCCGGCCTCTTGCAAGTGATACGAGCAGATGTTGATGGGATTCCACTTGGGAACCTCGCGGTAGGTGAAGGCCACAACGTCGTTGATCAAGCGCATCGAGGGGTCGGGCGGGAAGATGTAGGTGCCGCGCGACAGATACTCCTTGATCAGGTCGTTCTGAACGGTGCCCTGAAGCGTTGACCGGTCCGCCCCTTGCCGCTCTGCCGTGGCGATGTACAGCGACAACAGCCAGGGTGCCGGGGCGTTGATGGTCATGGACGTGTTCATCTTCTCCAGAGGGATCTGATCGAACAACGTCATCATGTCGCCGAGGTGACAGATGGGCACGCCAACCTTGCCGACCTCTCCGCGCGAGAGCACATGATCCGAATCATACCCTGTCTGAGTCGGCAGATCGAAGGCCACCGACAGGCCGGTCTGGCCGCGCGCCAGGTTGGTCCGGTACAGGGCATTGGATGCCTTGGCGGAGGAATGGCCCGAATAGGTGCGGAACAGCCAGGGCTTGTCTCGCTGCGGCGCAGCAGGGGCGGCGCTGGTTGGGGGTGTGGCACTCATCGGTTCCTCCCTTCATGGGCGAACGACCCGCGCGCGGTCGCATCTCTGGATAGGCAGCAAAAGAATTATTGTTTCTTGCCATCGGTATGAGGCGAAATTAACTATCACTTTGTGCATTGCGATGGAAGCCCGAAGTGGGTATAGCCTGACTCTATCGCAGGCGCACAACGGGCGCCGGTCCCAAGCGGGATCGCCCGTCCTCAATTGCTCGCCCCTAAATCTGGGCGCGGCAAAGGGGGGGCGCGGCCATGAACAGGGAGTGACGAGGAATGAGCAACGCTGTCGCCGAGGTCGTGGATCTGCGTCCAGGCCAGGTTAAGAAAGACCTTTACGAACTGGGCGAGATTCCGCCGCTGGGCCACGTTCCCAAGCAGATGTACGCCTGGGCCATCCGCCGCGAGCGCCACGGTCCGCCGGAAACCGCCATGCAGGTCGAGGTGGTGGACGTGCCGCACCTGGAATCCCACGAGGTTCTGGTGATGGTCATGGCCGCCGGCGTTAACTACAACGGCATCTGGGCCTCGTTGGGCGAACCGGTCACCCCGTTCGACGTGCACAAGGCCGACTTCCACATTGCCGGATCCGATGCCTCGGGCATCGTCTGGGCCGTTGGCTCCCAAGTGAAACGTTGGAAGGTGGGCGACGAGGTCGTCATCCACTGCAACCAGGACGATGGCGACGACGAGGAGTGCAACGGCGGCGACCCGATGTTCTCCTCCACCCAGCGTATCTGGGGCTACGAGACGCCGGACGGCTCCTTCGCCCAGTTCACCAATGTCCAGGCGCAGCAGCTCATCGCGCGACCCAGGCACCTGACCTGGGAAGAAAGCGCCTGCTACACCCTGACCCTGGCCACCGCCTACCGCATGTTGTTCGGCCACCGGCCGCATGTGCTGCGACCCGGTCACAACGTGCTGGTGTGGGGCGCCTCGGGCGGACTGGGGGCGATGGCCGTGCAGTTGTGCGCCGTGTCCGGGGCCAACGCCATCGGAGTCATCTCCGACGAGAGCAAACGCGACTTCGTCATGTCGCTGGGCGCCAAGGGCGTCATCAACCGCAAGGACTTCAAGTGCTGGGGCCGGCTGCCGGACGTGAACGGGCCGGAGTTCAAGGCCTACATGAAGGAGTCCTACAAGTTCGGGCGCGCCATCTGGGACATCACCGGCAAGGGCAACGACGTCGATTTCGTCTTCGAGCACCCGGGCGAGGCCACCTTCCCTGTGTCCTGCCTGGTGGTCAAGCGCGGTGGCATGGTGGTGTTCTGCGCCGGCACCACGGGCTTTAACATCACCTTCGATGCGCGATTCGTGTGGATGCGGCAAAAGCGCATTCAGGGCAGCCACTTCGCCAACCTGCTGCAGGCCTCTCAGGCCAACCAGTTGGTGATCGAACGGCGTCTCGATCCTTGCATGTCCGAGGTGTTCTCCTGGGATCAGATTCCGCAGGCACACACCAAGATGATGAACAACGAGCACAAGCCAGGCAACATGGCGGTGATGGTCCAGGCGGTGAAGCCGGGCCGCCGCACCGTCGAAGAGTGCCTGGACGGCTGACGAACGCGGGCGGGTGGCGGTTCGGCGGCGATCTCTCACCGATGTGTGATCGACCGAGCCGCCCCGTCGTCGCCGTTCCAAGCCCAAGGACCCGGGCCGCCAAGGCCCGGGATCGACGTTTCAGGGGAACATCATGGCCGCGACCTTGATTATTCAGGACCTTCTGTACACCTGCGAACGCTCGCATGAGACCGCCCGCCAGGTTCTTGGCGCGATCCGCGATCATCTCGCCAAGAACGTGAGCACCGAGGACGGCAAGCTCGACGCGGCGGTCATGGAGCGCGAACAGCACGCCACCCACGGCTTCGCCTGGTTCGCCACTTATGTCACGGCCTTGGGCGAGATGCTGGCCTGGGCACGACGCCTGGACGCCGCCGGTAAGTTCGGGGAACTGGAGCAACTGATGTTGCAGGCCGCGTTCTCCGAGTACCTGCACCAGATCTTTGGCGGGATGCCCATGAGCCAGGGCGAGTTCGTGCGCCTGGCCGATTTCGGCATTGAGGTGCGCGAGCGTCACGCCCTGCAAACCCCCTATACCACGCTGCTGCGTGAACACGGGTTCACGGCCGCCTGCAAGGCACGCATCGCCGAACTGGTCGCCGATGGCAACTTCGGCGCCATGGGCTTGGACGATGAGACCCTTGACCTGGTCCGCGACCAGTTTCGTCGCTTCGTTGACGAGCAAGTGCAGCCACATGCCCATGGCTGGCACGAGAAGGACGAGTTGATTCCCATGACGATCATCGACCAGATGGCCGAAATGGGCGTGTTCGGCCTGACGGTGCCGGAAAACTATGGCGGCCACGGCATGGGCAAGACCGCCATGTGCGTTGTCACCGAGGAGCTGTCGCGCGGCTACATCGGCGTGGGATCGCTGGGCACGCGTTCGGAAATCGCCGCCGAGCTGATCCGTCTGGGTGGCACGGAAGAGCAGAAGCAACACTACCTGCCCAAGATCGCGTCGGGAGAAATCCTGCCGACCGCCGTGTTCACCGAACCCAATACCGGTTCGGACCTGGGCTCGGTGCGGACCCGCGCCGTGCAGGAGGGTGACGACTGGGTGGTCACCGGCAACAAAACCTGGATCACCCACGCGGCGCGCACCGACCTCATGACGCTGATGGCGCGCACCAACCCCGACCAACCCGGCTACAAGGGGCTGTCCATGTTCCTGGCGCCCAAGCCGCGCGGTACCGACGCGGCGCCGTTCCCCGCCGAGGGCATGGATGGCGGCGAGATCGAGGTGCTGGGTTATCGCGGCATGAAGGAATACGAGCTGTCCTTTGATGGCTTCCGCATGCCCAAGGACGCGTTGCTGGGCGGCGTCGAGGGCCAGGGCTTCAAGCAGCTCATGGAAACCTTCGAATCGGCGCGCATCCAGACCGCCGCCCGGGCCGTGGGCGTGGCGCAGTGCGCTCTGGAGGAGGGACTCAAGTACGCCCAGGAGCGCAGCCAGTTCGGCAAGCCCATCTACGCCTTCCCGCGCGTGCATGGGAAACTTGCCTGGATGGTCGTGGAGACCATGGTCGCGCGCCAGATCACCTACATGTCCGCGCGCGAGAAGGACAGCGATCAGCGTTGTGATATCGAGGCCGGCATGGCCAAGCTGCTGGCGGCCCGGGTGGCGTGGTCGAACGCCGACAACGCGTTGCAGATTCATGGCGGCAACGGGTACGCCTTGGAGTACCCCATCAGCCGGATCCTGTGTGACGCGCGCATCCTCAATATTTTCGAGGGTGCGGCGGAAATCCAGGCACAGGTGGTGGCCCGTGGTCTGTTAAGCGGGCGGGGCGCCATCCAGGGCAGCCGAGCCAAGACCGCGACCGCGACCGCCGCCGCAAAGGCCAGTTAGGGCCAAACCACCAACGAGCCGGGTTGGGCACGGGGGGCGCGGGCGTCGTGTCCCCCGTTCGCGTTGGTCCACCGTTGTTTGTGCCTCGGCCATTGACCCGGCGCCGCATCCATGGTGGAAACGGCGTCCGGACGGTCCGCTGGGGGTGGACCCCGGTTTTCCTTCCACGCACCACGAACGGGAGCACGGCGTGACCCGGACCGAATTCGACAAGGTCGAAAGCTATCTCCGTCGGATCTTTGG
>JANQGN010000133.1 GCA_028277295.1 Rhodospira sp. | reverse complement strand
CCGTCTTCTTGGCGACATCCAGCGCCGTCATCGCCAGCATGCCGGGCGGTACGGCTCGCCCCGCATCCATATCGCTCTCGGCGAGAAGGGCTGGGCCATGCGCGACCACATGAGGACCGAACGGCCCCTGGCGGCGCTGATGATGGCCACCCAGCGCCAGAAGCCGCCGCCTGGACTGATCCACCATTCGGACCGGGGCAGCCAGTACGCCTCGCGAGAGTATCGGAAAGCCTTGCAAAACAGCGACTTGGTGGTCTCCATGAGCCGAAAGGCCACCTGTTGGGACAACGCGCCCATGGAGAGCGTCTTCGGCACCCTGAAAACCGAACTGGTCAACGCACGCCGATACGCAACCCGCGAGGAGGCCAAACGCGACCTGTTCGCTTACATCGAAGGTTACGACAATCGCCGACGCTTGCACTCGGCGCTCCGCGACATCACCCCGGTGCAAGCCGAGCTGCGTGCCGCGTAAACCGGTGTCCACTTTTTCGGGGAAAGGTCAGCCAGCCTGTCTTGCGCGCCGCGGACGACAAAAGACTGTCGATGAACAGCCCGGCGGATAGCCGGGTCTCCGACCGTCCCAGCGCAGGGCCAATAGTCCGTTTCAGCCTCTCCAAGTCCGACCGCCAGTCAGCCAGCGTCCCGGCCCAGTCCGCTACGCCCATTGGTCCCAATCCCCTTCATCGACCAACTCCAATGGACCACGGAATCGCGAACCCGAGAAAAACGCAACTGTAGTACTAGGGCCTGTTGACAATAGGGGCACGGCCACGATTGAAACGAAAACGGTCCGAGATCAGGAGCGAGGACGATGGACATGCCGCGCATATTCGAGGACGAGCGACGCCATCTCGGGCCGTTTTCGTCCAATCCCCCCATAAGAACAGTTTGGGGGACGGGCCGGGGTGTCCCGCTGGACGGCGTCGCAAATGGCTTGTGTGGGGCCTGCCACACGGCGCCATCCGCTCCTTGCCAGCGAAACACCCCGGCCCGCCGTGACCGCGCCCCTATTGTCAACAGGCCCTAGCCGATCCGCGCCAACGCCTCCCGCAAGCGGTCCCGCGCCACCTCCAACTCGGCCAGGCGTTCCCGGTTCTCGGCCACCACCTCGGCCGGCGCCTTGGCCAGAAAGCCCTCGTTATCCAGCTTGCGCGCGAGCTTGGCGATTTCGCCATCTTGACGGGCAACATCCTTCGCCAGCCGCTGGCGCTCCTTGTCCAGATCGATGACGTCGGCCAGCGGCAGGATGACCGTCGCCTCGTCCACCACCACCTGGACGGCGCCAGACATCGGGGCGACGTCCACCAGCGCGATGTCGTCCAGACGCGCCAGGGTGCTCAGCAAGGCATGATGCGTGGTCAGACGCGCGCGCGTTGCCTCTCCGGCATCCTTGATCCGTACCGTGAGTCGGCTGGCGGGCGGCACATTCATTTCCGAACGCACCGAGCGGATGGCGGTGATCAGACGTACCACCCAGTCAATTTCCGCCTCGGCCTCCGGCGCCGCCAGGTCTTCCGCGTCGGGCCAGGCGGCAGAAATCAGCGCCATCTCACGGTGCGCGGACAGCGCCTCCCACAGCTCCTCGGTCACGTAAGGCATGACCGGGTGTAGCATCACCAGAATGCGGTCCAGCACCCAGGCGGTGGTGGCACGGGTTTCGGCGGCGGCGGCCGTGTCCTCGCCCCCGAACACAGGCTTGGCGAACTCCAGGAACCAATCGCAGAACGTGTTCCAGGTGAACTGATAGACCACCTGCGCGGCCTCGTTGAAGCGATAGGTCTCCAGCGCCTGTCCCATGGTGCGCGTCGCGTCCGCGGTCTTGGCGACGATCCAGCGGTTCAGGGTGGTCGTGACCAGGCGCGGATCATAGCCGGACGCGAGGACGCAGTCGTTCATCTGGCAGAACCGCGCCGCGTTCCACAGCTTTGTCGCGAAGTTGCGGTATCCTTGAACACGTCCCTCGCTCATCTTGATGTCGCGGCCCTGCGCCGCCATCGCCGTGAGCGTGAACCGCAAGGCGTCGGTGCCGTAGCTGTCGATCAAATCCAGCGGGTCG
>JANQGN010000010.1 GCA_028277295.1 Rhodospira sp. | reverse complement strand
GAGGCGGAGCGGGTGCTCGCCTTCATGCCGCCGGCCCAGGGGGTGTTGCGCTGGCCGGCCGAGGGTCGCAACGTGGTGGCGATGGCCGACGAGTCCGAGTTGCCGCTCCCCGATCGCTCGGTGGACCGGATCCTTCTGGTCCACGGCCTGGAGGGGCTGGATCACACGACGGCGGTGCTCAGGGAGATCTGGCGTGTGCTGACCGATTCCGGTCACCTGCTCATGGTGGTGCCCAACCGGCGCGGCCTTTGGTCGCGTCTGGAACGCAGTCCCTTCGCCAATGGGCGACCCTACTCCATAGGCCAACTGGAAACCTTGCTGCGCGCCAACCTGTTCGCGCCGGGGGCCCGGGCGGCCGCCCTGTTCGCGCCGCCCACCGTCTCGCCGGTGGTGCAGTCGGCCGCACCGGTCTGGGAGCGGTTGGGCGCGCGCTGGTTCCCAGGCTTCTGTGGGGTGTTGCTGGTGCAGGCCAGCAAGCAGATTCATGCCTTGCCGTTGACGCGCGAATCGCGCCGTCCACGGTTGCGGGCCCCGGTTGTGGTGCCGTTTCCGGGCCTTCGCCCGGGGGCCACGGCGGCGGAGCGGCGCGGCCATGAGTCTGGTGGGGATGGCTGACAAGGGGGCTGGCTGACAAAGGGTTCGCCCATGTCGGCGCCGTCGGCGGACGCCATTGTTATCGATCCCCGACATCCATTCTCGATATCAATCCCAGACCATGCGTCCGCGCTGGTAGCGGACTTGTTTATCCTTGCGGATCCGCAGGGCTTCTGGCGGTTTGCGGCCCGGATCCTGAAGCTTGGTCAGCATCACCCACTCGTCGACGGGCATATAGCGTGGCGCCAGGAAGCGATAGGTGGCGGCCATCAGGTCTTCCAGCGACCGCCCCGGCTTCATGGCATGGTCCAGCCAGGCGACCAGCAGGTCTTCCCACACCACGAGGCGGACGCGCAAGTCGTCGCGATGCTTGTGGAGGTAGGACTTCACCGTATCAAGGTTCCGCAAGGCCGCCATGATCTCGCCGGTTTGCGCGTCCACAGTCTCGAACGCGCGGTCGAAGTCCTCCACGGCCAGGTTGAACAACCGCAGCATCGAGTTCGCTGTCGCCAGCATGGAATGCTCGCTGGCGTATATCTTTCGCAATACTTGCGCTTTCGCGAGCGCCCTTTTCATGGCATTGAACTCGTCGCGCAAGGCTTCAATGTAGGCCAGTTCCTGGGACAAGTCGCGCAACAGGTCCGCCACCTGCTCCTTGGTGTCAAACGAAAGGGCGCGGGCGGCCTCGGCGAAGGCGTCGTTGACGCGCCGTCGGAACGTGGGGTCGCCCGCCACCTGCATCAACTCTTCCGGGTTGGTGATCACGTGCTCGTCACCCGCCAGCCATCCCAGGATCTGTATGGACAGGCGATGATAGGCAATCTGCCGATGCTTCTCCTTCGGGTTCCACGAGGCATCGCCGGTGAGCACCTCGCGCGGCACCGGATCGCCGATGCGCAGGCCCTTGACGAACTTCAAACCCTTGGCGAGCAGCGCGAGCATGCGGCCGTCCGGGCTGTCGCTGCTGATGGAGAATTCCTTGCGTACCCCTTCGAGCGGCAGGCTCACCTGTTCGTCACCCAGGGTGACAACGGCCAGGGGTTGCTGGGTGGCCTGGTCCAGGCGGAAGTGGATGTCGTCGACCTTACGGAAAAAGACATGTTCGAAGACCACCCGTCGACCTTCGGCGCCATGCGGCGGAGGCGGCGGCAGCGGCGCGGCGCCGGGCGCGGCGGAGGCAGGGCTGGAGGCCGTGGCGTCGGTCATGCGCGGGTCCGGGCGGTAACGATCATGGAATGGCCTCTCGCCAGGCATGGTCATGTTGAGACCTGCCGTTGAGCGGAGTCGGTCCCATATTGCCACAGCCCAGGGGCGTGACAACCGCTGTCTCTTGTCACTGACCCGCCGCGCGAGACCGTGGCGGTCGCCATACGATGGACCGGCGCCCTTGGCGTCGGTCTCAACCGGCGGCGGCACTGGGGTCGCGGGCCAGGCGCAGGGCATGGTCCAGAACCGCCGGATCGCCAATGTGATTGGCCAGCAGCAAGATCAGCCGCGCGTTGACGCGGCGGCTTTCGGCGATGTCCAGGTCATGATGCAACGCGATCAGGCGTTCGTAGAAACCATCGGGATCGGGCAAGTTGGGCTCGGTGTTCAACGGCATGGCGGGGGACCCTTGGACGGCGAGCGGACGGGGACACGGGCGGAGGCGGGCAGGGGACTCGGGGGCGGTCGACATCAACCGCCGCGCGCGGCGGCGCGGTCGCGGGCGGTCGTCAGCAGGTCCGGATCGAAGCGGCGCCAGCGTCCGGCGATGATCTGGTCCGGGCGCACCAGCACCGTGGTGCCGGCCACCGCATCGTAGCGGCCATGCGCCAGGCCGGCACTGTCCACCAGGTCACCGGCGTGACGGCCGACCGTCATCACCTGGATGGGCACGGCCTGGGTGTTCAGGGCGGCCTGGGCATCGGCGATCCCATGCGGTGTCGCCGTCGCGTCGCCCAGGAACAACAGGGCAACGAAGCGGGTGCCGAGGCGCGGCAGTAGCCAGCCGGGACCGCCGTCGACCGTGACCGGGGCGTCGGCGGCGTTGGTGCCGGGCGCCAGCGGTCCGGCGAAGGGCGCCGTGTCGGGCGTGTTGAGGGACGAGCCGGCATAGGACGTCGGTCGGGACAGGCGGCCCGAGTTGACCAGGGTCCGGGCGAAGGGCAGGTGTTCGGCGAGATCCAGGGTGGCGTCACGGAAGGCGCGGGAGACGGTGCTCTTGGGCGTGATGAAGTCGGTGGAGCGGGTGGAGTGGAGCAGGTTGTCGCGGGC
>JANQGN010000555.1 GCA_028277295.1 Rhodospira sp. | reverse complement strand
CGGGATCGAGATCGGCCCGATCACGATCGCCTACCAGACCGTCGGCCGCCTGAACGCGGACAAGTCCAACGTCATCCTGGTGTGCCACGCGCTGACCGGTGACCACTACGTGGCCGGCACCAACCCCATGACCGGTAAGCGCGGCTGGTGGGATGGGCTCATCGGCCCTGGCGCGGTGCTGGACACCAACCGCTTCTTCATCGTCTGCGCCAACGTCCTGGGCGGGTGCATGGGCACCACCGGCCCGCGCGACATCAATGCCGAGACGGGACGGCCCTGGGGCCTGGCCTTTCCCGTCATCACCGTCGGCGACATGGTCACCGTGCAGGCGTGCCTGCTGGATACCTTGGGGATCGATCAGGTGTTCTGTGTGACCGGCGGGTCCATGGGCGGCATGCAGGCGCTGGAATGGGCCTCGGCCCATCCCCATCGGGTGTTCTCGGCGGTGCCCATCGCCGCGTCCTACCGCCACTCGGCCCAGAACATCGCCTTTCACGAGGTCGGCCGGCAGGCCATCATGGCCGACCCCGACTGGCACGGCGGCAGTTATCAAGACCACGGCGTAACTCCCCATCGCGGCCTGGCGGTGGCGCGCATGACCGCCCATATTACCTATCTGTCGGAGACGGCGTTGCATCGCAAGTTCGGTCGAAGGCTGCAGGATCGCGAGGCGGTGACCTATGGCTTCGACGCTGATTTCCAGGTGGAAAGCTACCTGCGGCATCAGGGCTCGACCTTTGTCGACCGCTTCGACGCCAACTCGTATCTCTACATCACGCGGGCCATGGACTATTTTGATCTGGCGACCGAGCATGGTGGCAAGCTTGCCAACGCCTTCCGTGGCACGCCGACCCGGTTCTGCGTCATCAGCTTTTCCAGCGACTGGCTGTTTCCCACCGTGGAAAGCCGCGCCATCGTGCATGCCCTGAACAGCGTTGCCGCCAACGTCAGCTTCGTCGAGGTGGATAGCGACAAGGGCCATGATGCCTTCCTGTTGCGTGAGCCCGAATTCCACGAAACCCTGCGTGGTTTCCTGGACGGAGCCGCCCGGCATCGCGGTCTGCCGGCCATGGTGGAGGCGTGACGGTGGACACGCCGCGACGCGCCCCCGCGCCCTGCGCCGTCGGTACCAGCAACGGTGACCTGCGCGTCGACCTGCGCCTGATCGCTGACATGGTGCGTCCCGGCGCGCGCGTGCTGGACGTGGGGTGCGGCGATGGCGCGCTGCTGCAGGTGCTGGCGCAGACCAAGGGCGTGGATGGGCGCGGTATCGAACTGTCCATGGCCGGGGTGCGGGCCGCCGTGCGGCGCGGCGTGTCGGTGATCCAGGGCAACGCCGACACCGATCTGGCCGATTATCCCACGGACGCCTTCGACTACGCCATTCTGAGCCAGACGTTGCAGGCCACCCAGCAGCCCCGCCAGGTACTGGAGGAGTTGTTGCGGGTGGCCGAGCGCGCCATTGTCTCGTTTCCCAACTTCGGGTTCTGGAAGGCCCGCTGGCATCTGGTGTCGCGCGGCCGCATGCCGGTGACCCGGGGTCTGCCCGAGGAGTGGTGGGAGACTCCAAACATCCATTTTTGCACCTTGAAGGACTTCCTGGTGCTGGCCCGGCACATGGGCACCGTCATCGAGCGCGCCGTGGCCTTGAACGAGGATGGCACCGTGACGCGCCTGCCGGCCATCGGACCGTGGGCCAACCTGTTGAGCGCCCAGGCGGTGTTCCTGCTGCGCCGGCGCAACGGAGGCGTGCGCGCGTCCCCATCGGCGGCGCCGCCGTCCAGAGCGCCCGTATCGTGACCCGGCGAACGCAGGCGTGGCTGGCGGTGATCGCCGGTCTGGTGGTGCTGGGCACGGCCACCCTGGCGCTGGTGCGCATCGGCGCCCTGTCGGGCGAGTCGTTGATGCAGGCGCCGCGCGCGACCGTCAGCCTGGCATTGCCGGGGCGTGGTGGGCGGCTGGTGCTGGACCTGACCACCAACGCCGCCCTGGCGCCCTACGTGGCCCGTCACGTGACGGTGGAACGGGCCGGTCAGCGCATCATCGACACGCCCCTGTTCCCGGCGCCGGTCGACACCCGCCTCGGGCTGGCGTTGACCTGGATTCCAGCCGAGGGGCGCGCCGGCCCCTGGGTGCGGCTGGCCGATCCCTCCGGCGATATCCTGCTGGATCTGCGCGGCTTTTCGGCTTGGCGGGTTGTCGATCACGGTGGCCGGGCGTGGCTCATGGCGCCCTCCGGCGTGGCGGCGGCCGGGCATGTCACCGACGCGACCGGACGGCTGATCCCCACCCAGGGACGCCCCTTCACCGGACCGGCGGCGCGGGCCGGGGGGGTGCTCCTGGGCCGCGTGGTGCCCGACGGCGGCCGGCTGGTGTTCCGCGCCGAGGCGGTTCCGGAGGCACGGTGAGTCCGCGCCCCTCTTGACCGCGCGCGAACCAGCCAGGAGTCTCTTCCGATCACCGTTCCCCACTGACTGCAGGAGGGGCCCATGTCGCGTCTTTATGACAGTGACTTTCACGCCTGGACCGCCGAACAGGCGGCTCTGTTGCGGGGGGGGCACCTGGCCGAGGCTGATGTCGCCCATATCGTCGAGGAGATC
>JANQGN010000572.1 GCA_028277295.1 Rhodospira sp. | reverse complement strand
GTGATCATGCAGCCCGCGACCTTGCCGACCTTGGTGATGTTGAACACCTCGCGGACCTGGGCGTAGCCGATGAACGACTCCTTGAAGGTGGGCTCCAGCATGCCAGCCAGCAGCGCCTTCACGTCGTCGGCGACGTTGTAGATGATGCTGTAGTAGCGGATCTCCACGCTGTCGCGTCGGGCCATCTCGCGGGCCTGCGGGTTGGCGCGAACGTTGAAGCCGATGATCAGCGCGTCGGACGCCTTGGCCAGCGTGATGTCGCTTTCGTTGATGCCGCCCACGGCCGAGTGCAGCACGCGCACCCGCACCTCGTCGCTGCCCATCTTCTCCAGGGTGCCGATGAGCGCCTCGACGGAGCCCTGCACGTCGCCCTTGATGACGACCGGCAGTTCCTTGGCCTCGCCGGCCTGAATGCGCTCAAACATCTGCTCCATGGTGCCGCGCGCGGACTTGACGAACTGCGCCTCGCGGTCCTTGCGTTGGCGGTAGCCGGAGACCTCGCGGGCCTGGGCCTCGTCCTCGACAACGATGAAGTCATCACCGGCCTCGGGCGTGCCGTTGAAGCCCAGCACCTCGGCGGGAACGGCCGGACCGGCCTCCTCCAGGCGCTCGCCGCGCTCGCTGACCAGGGCGCGCACGCGGCCCCACTCCTTGCCGCAGACGAAGGTATCGCCGACCCGGAGCGTGCCGCGCTGGATCAGCACCGTGGCCACCGAGCCACGGCCGCGCTCCATCTTGGCCTCGATGACCGCGCCCTCGGCGGTGCGGTTGGGGTTGGCCCTCAGGTCCAGCATTTCGGCCTGAAGCAGCAGGGCTTCTTCCAGCTTGTCCAGATGCAGCCGCTTCTTGGCCGACACCTCGACGCACAGCACCTCGCCGCCCATCTGCTCCACCACCACCTCGTGGTTCAGCAGTTCGGTCCGCACCTTGTCTGGGTTGGCCTCCGGCAGGTCCACCTTGTTGATGGCCACCACCATGGGAACCTTGGCCGCCTGGGCGTGGCGGATGGCCTCGACGGTTTGCGGCATGATGCCATCATTGGCGGCCACCACCAGAACGACGATGTCCGTGACGTGGGCGCCGCGGGCACGCATGGCGGTGAAGGCGGCGTGGCCCGGGGTGTCGATGAAGGTGAGACGCGCGCCGGACTCGGACTTCACCTGATAGGCGCCAATGTGCTGGGTGATGCCGCCGGCCTCGCCGGACACCACGTCGGATTCGCGCAAGGCATCCAGCAAGGAGGTCTTGCCGTGGTCCACGTGGCCCATGACCGTGACCACCGGCGGGCGCGACACCAGGGTATTGTCCTCGTCGGGGCCGGAGACCAGGCCAATTTCGACGTCGGCATCAGACACACGCTTGGCCTTGTGGCCAAACTCCTCGATGACCAGTTCGGCGGTGTCGGCGTCGATGACCTGGTTGATGGTGGCCATCACCCCCAGCTTCATCAGCGTCTTGACGACGTTGCCGCCACGCTCGGCCATGCGGTTGGCCAGTTCCTGGACGGTGATGGTCTCGGGCAGGGTCACCTCGCGGATGACCCGCTCCTGACTGTGCAGGGACTGCTGCTTGCGCCGTTCCTTTTGCTGGGCGCGGCGCATGGCGGCCATGGAGCGGCCGCGCTCCGACCGGTCGTCGCCGGTCAGTACCGAGGAGATCGTCAGCTTGCCGCGCCGCTTGGGCTCGGCGCGCTTGGTCGACGGTGTCTTGGCCGGGACCTTGGCCGCCGGCGCGACAGCCGCGCCCCGGCGCGCCGGGGTCTCGTCTTCGGTCTCTCGCCCGGCCGCTGGACGGCTCCGGGTCGCGGGGCGGGCGCGGTCGCCATCGCCAGTGCCGGTCCCGGCCTCGGTGTCGGCGCGAGGGCGCCGGGCGGGCGCGTCGGTCGCGGCGGCCGGCGCCGGGCCGTCCGGCGCCCGCGTGGGGGCGGCGGCCGGTGCGTTCGGCGCGGCGGCCGGGGCCTCGGAGGCCCGCTTGGCCTCTTCCTCGGCCTTGCGCCTGGCCTCTTCCTCCTCGGCCTTGCGCCTGGCCTCTTCCTCCTCGGCCTTGCGCTTGGCCTCTTCCTCGGCCTTGCGTTTGGCCTCCTCCTCCTCGGCCTTGCGGCGGGCCTCTTCCTCGGCCTTGCGCCGGGCCTCTTCCTCGGCGCGTTGCTGGGCGGCCTGCAAGGCCCGCAGCCGGTGAGCCTTTTCCTCGTTGGTCAGGTCCCCGGACAGCGATTCCGCCACCTCGCGCAGGCGCGCGTCCGGGCCGCCGCGCCCACGGCGCGCGGCCTCGGCCTCGGCGGCCTGCACGTGGCGCTTTTTGCGCACCTCGACCTGCACCACCTTCGAGCGCCCATGGGAGAAGTTCTGGCGCACCTGGCCACTTTCCAGCGGGCGCTTCAGTTCCAGCTTGCCGCGCGAGGACAGCGACAACGGGGCCTTACGTTCCTTCTCGTCCGCCATTCGAACCAGCTATGCTCCAT
>JANQGN010000539.1 GCA_028277295.1 Rhodospira sp. | reverse complement strand
ATCCAGGGGCGGAAGACGGTGGACTGTGCCCTGGATTGCTTCGGAACTCACGCTCCTCGCAATGACGGGTCACGATCCATAGTCAAATGCGAGTCCCCTGTGGCTTCTGGCGCGGGCCAGGGCGGCCCTACCAGCGCAACGCCGGAATCGCCGCGATCGGGGCAAGGTCCTCGGCGGCGCAAAGGGCGGCGACCCGCGCCGGATCCGGGCGCTGGCCGTAGGCGGTCAGGCCCAGGGACTCGGCGCACAGGCCGCCGGTGACGAACACGGCATCGATGCCGGCGGCGGCGGCCCCCCTCAGGTCGGTATGCGGGCCATCGCCCACCGCCAGCACACGAGCGCGGTCGGCAATGCCCAGGCGCGCCAGCACCAGGTCGTAGATGGCCGGATCGGGCTTACCCCGCGCGATCACGTACCCGCCCATCTCGGCGTAGCGCGCGGCCAGGGCGCCGGCGCAGATCACCCGACGGCCCTCACGGATGACCTCGTGATCCGGGTTGGCGCAGATCATCGGCAGGGCGCGCGCCCGGCACCGGTCCAGCCGCGCCTGATAGTCGGCCACCGTCTCGCCGAACGACCACGGCCCGGTGTTGAGCACGACGTCGGCCTCTTCCGGGGTCTCGACGATCTCCAGGTCCAGGCCCTCGAACACGGACCGGTCCCGCTCCGGTCCCAGGTGCCAGCAGCGCCGGCCCAGGGCGGCGAAGGCCGGATCGACACGGTCCCGCAAGGCCATGCGCACGGCGTCCCCCGACGACAGGATATCGTCGTATAGATCCGGCGCGATGCCCATCTCCGCCATGCTGTCGACGATTGGCGCGGAGACACGGGGCGCGTTGGTCAACAGCAGTGTCTTGAGTCCGGCCGCGCGGATGGCCTCCAGGGCCGCGACCACGCCCGGATAGGCGGTGAGGCCGTCATGAAGAACCCCCCAAAGGTCGAGGATCAGGCCCTCCCTCTCGGCCGCGACGGGCGCCAGGCCATCGAGGACCGGGATCGTCACGGAGCCAGCGGCCGGGGTCGTCGCCAGGCTCACGCCGACACCTTCATGTCGGCGCCAATGATCTCCTCCATGGACCCGATGCCCTGCTCCTTCATGGCCTCCAGCAGGTCGGCCTTAATCTGCGGAACCAGCCGGTACCCGCCGTAGATCAGCGCGGTGTAGAGCTGCACCAGGCTGGCGCCGGCGCGCAGGCGCTCGATAACGTCGGCGGCGCAGTCCACCCCGCCCACCGACACCAGGGGCACCTTGCCGAACAGGCGATCGGCCATCGAGCGCAGCCGGGCCAGCGATAGCGCCTTGATGGGCGTGCCAGAGAGACCGCCGTCCTCATCCCTGGCCGGGTTCTTCAGGCCCTCGGGCCGGGTCGTGGTGGTGTTCGCGCAAATGATTCCATCGAGCGGATTCTCGGGCTCCAGGGCCACGGCCGCCAGGTCGTCCATTTGCGCCTCGGTCAGGTCGGGCGACATCTTCAGCAACAGCGGCGGCGCATCGGTCGGGGTGGCGGCGCGCACCCGGCGGATGATGGCGCGCATGGCCTCCGGCTCCTGCAGCGCCCGCAAGTCGTCGGTGTTGGGCGAGGACAGGTTGAGCACCATGAAGTCACACTGCGCATGCAGCAGCGCCGCGAGGGTGGCGTAGTCGTCGGCGGCGCGCTCGTTGGGAGTGTCGGCGTTCCTGGCCAGGTTGACGCCCACAAAGCCGCGATCCTCCCAGCGGTTGCGCTTGGCCAGTCGCTGATAGGCGACCACCATGCCCTCGTTGTTCAGGCCCATGCGGTTGATGACGGCGCCATCCTCGGTCAGGCGGAACAGCCGTGGCGGGTCGTTGCCCTCCTGCGGGCGGGGCGTGATGCCGCCCACCTCCACGTGGCCGAAGCCCATGCGCATGCAGGCGTCGGGCACCAGCGCGTTCTTGTCGAAGCCGGCGGCCAGGCCCAGCGGATTGTTAAAGCGCTTCCCCCAGACGGTCACGCCCAGGGTGGGGTCGTCGGGCGGCGGCAGGGTCGGCCCCATCCCGCGGGACAGGGTCTTGACGCTGAGGTCGTGGGCCTTCTCCGGGTCCATCGCCTGCAGGAACGACATCAACGTGTCGTCAAAAACCTTATCCACGAACTTCATGGTCCCAAGTCTCCCGGTACGGTCATCAGCGGAGGAATCATCAA
>JANQGN010000519.1 GCA_028277295.1 Rhodospira sp. | reverse complement strand
CACGCCGTTCTACAAGGCCCGCGTGGAGCAGTATCAGACCCCCCAGCAACGGGCCGTGATCGACGCCATCGCGCTCCACTGGGACCCGATCCCCTCGGGCGCCCTTGCCCGGGTCACGGGGATCGAAGTGACCACCATCTCGTCCCACCTGTCGCGCCTGAAAAAAAGCGGCTTCATCCAGGAGGTGCCCACGTCCGGCGCCCGCTCCGGCTACCAACTCGCCGAGCGGTTCCTGAACATCTGGTACCTGATGCGCCACGGCACCCGGAAGACCCGGCAGAAACTGCGCTGGCTCACCATTCTGCTCACGCGCCTGTACAGCGCCGAGGATCTGGCGCGCCTGGCCGAGGACGCGCGGAACGAGGCGCTGGCAAGGACCTGGCACCCGGACTACCGGGCGGCGGTGCTGGCCGCCCATGAGGAGCTTTGCGGGCTGTTGCCAGAGGGTGATGGGCGTGAAGACGCCGGTGACGCGGTGCAGGAGGTTCTGGACCTCCTTAAGACGGCAATACAGCACCAGGAGGCGGGCGCCCCCGAGGATGCCGTCGCCATCCTTGACGATGTCGTGGCCCGCTTCGGAGACTTGGACGGGCCGTTCCTTAGAGAAGCGATGGCAATCGCCCTGGGTTACAAGGGGATTTGCTTGGCTATCCTGGGTCGGAGTAAGGAGGCGATCGCACTCTACGACGAGGTGGTGGCCCAAATCGGGCATTCGGACCATCCGGTTCTTCGACAATGGATGGCGTTGACTCTGGTCAACAAGGGAGTTTGCTTGGTTGCTCTGGACCGCGACGAGGAGGCGATCGCCGTCTATGACGATGTGGTGACTCGATTCGAGGAGACGGACGAACCGGCCCTACGGGAGTCGGTGGCGATGGCCCTGGTCAACAAGGGGGCTCGCTTGGCCGCTTTGGTCCGTGACGAGGAGGCGATCGCCGTCTGCAACGACGTGGTAACCCGCTTCGGCGAGTCGGGTGAACCGGTTATTCAAGAAAAGGTAGCAAAAGCCATTGTGACCAAGGGCATTGTCTTGGCTACCCTGGGTCGGAGCGACGAGGCGATCGCGGTTTACAACGAGGTGATGATCCGGTTCGGGGAGTCAGACGGGGCTCTCCGGTGGCTGGTGGCAGTAGCAATGGTCAACAAGAGTGTCTGCTTGGCTGCCCTGGGCCGCGACGAGGAAGCAATCACCGTCCGCGACGACGTGGTAACGCGGTACGGGGAATCGGACCAACCGGCTTTGCGGGAGCAGGTGGCACTTGCCTTGGCTTGGAAGGGAGAGACGCTCCACGATCGTCTCGGCGACAGGGACGGCGCGGAAGCCGCCTGGCGGCGGGCGCGTGCCCTGGACGTTCCCTTTAACGCTGGCACGGTCATGCTGCCCTGGCTCCTGCTGTCCCAGGGGCGTCTGGACGAGGCCGAGGCCGTCTGCCCCGCCGCCGATCCGGAGCGCCTCGATCCCGTGGACGCCCAGCTTCTGGAGGCCGGGTTCGCGCTGGCGCGGGACAACCTGGGCACGGCGCTGGAGCATCTTGGGACGGCGCTGGCGGCCGGGCTGGATCGGGGCGAGCGGGGCTCGGTCTATGACGTGCTGCCTTTCCTCCGCCTGGCCGAGACGCGCGGTCATGGTGACAAGCTGATCGACTGGTTCGAGACCAGCGGCGCCGCCGATCGCTATGCCCCCGTGC
>JANQGN010000506.1 GCA_028277295.1 Rhodospira sp. | reverse complement strand
CATGATGATGGGCGTCTCGGAGGCCTTGACCTCCTCGATCACGCCCTTCAGGCGGTTCTCGAACTCGCCCTTCATGCCCGCGCCGGCCTGCAACAGGCCGAGGTCGAGCGAGCGCACCGCCACGCCGCGCAGGGCCGGGGGCACATCACCGCTGGCGATGCGCTGGGCGAAGCCCTCCACCACCGCCGTCTTGCCCACGCCCGCCTCACCGGTGAGGATGGGGTTGTTCTGGCGGCGCCGGGTGAGAATGTCGACGATCTGACGGATCTCGGAATCGCGCCCCAGAATAGGATCGAACCCGCCCTGGGCGGCGGTCGCCGTCAGGTCGACCGTGTACTGGTCCAGCGCGCCCCCGGCCTTCGGTCCGCCCGGGCCGGCACCAGGCCCCGCGCCGGCGGCGGGGCCAGCCGCCGCGCGGGCCTGGGCCTGAACAGCCTCCTCGGCGGTCTCGCGCGTGATGCCAACAAAGCTGGCCTTCAGCGCCTCCGGCTGAATGGCCCGGAACTGGGACGACATGCCGTGCGCCAGCGGCGCCAGGTACTCATCGGCCAAGAGCGCCAGCATGAGATGCCCGGAGCGCACCTGTGCCTCGCCATACTGCAGCGAGCCAATGACCCAGGCCTCGCGCACCATCTTCACCACGTCGGGCGACAGCGAGGGCGCCCGGGAATTGCCGGTCTTGAGCTTTTCCAGCACACGGCTCAAATCGGCGGCCACGCGCGCCGGATCGATCTCGAAATGCCGCAGTATCGCCGCCACGTCGCCGTCGGTGGCGTCCAGAAGCTTAGCGAGCCAATGCTCGATCTCGACATTGTAGTGGGTTCGGCTGGCGGTCATCCCCACCGCCGCCTCCAGCGCCCGCCGGCAGGGTTGGTTTATCTTCCCGATGAGAGACTGCAGGTCCACGGCCACCATGGTGCTGTGTGTCCTCCTCGGCGTGATCAACCCGGAACGATCCTAGCCACTGTCGGGCGCCCTTGCTAGCGCCATCACGTAACGGGTTGCCCTCCGGCCCACGATTTCTGCGGTTCACCGCCGTGAAATCCGCACCACACACGAGGTCGGTCAACCGGCGCAAGACATCTCCATAAGATTGAGAACGCATTGCGATTATCGTGCGCCGGCCACACCGCTAACCACTCGGTCCTCCAGGATCGCCGCCGGGCCGGCGCAGAACCTCGTCGCGCAGGGTCAGCATCAGCCGTTGGCGAATCGCTCGCCAGCCGAAGGCCTCGGTCATCTCCAGAAGGGTAACAACGAGGTCCAGCGCCGCCGTCTCGCCCGCCCGGGCGCGACGCAGCAGCCCGTCGGTCACCTCATCCACCAGGGCGTGAACGGTCTCGGCGAGGGTGGCCAGCGCCGGGGCGATGTCCTGACCGTGCACCCGGCTGGCGAACAGATAGAGGTGCCCCAGCCGCCGCAACCGAGGGCCGAAACCGGCGGTGTCCAGCGCCGGCGCGGCCATGGCGGCCCGCAAGTCGCTGCCATAAAGCCCGGCCACGGCGGCGGCGTTGTCGATGAAGTCGGCCACCACCGCGCGGGCCATGCGGGCCGCCCGCGCCCCCTGGCGCGGCGCGCCGTCGCCCCCCTCTAGCAATCTCTGGGCGAGAGCAATCAGATCCTCCACCTCGCCTAGCATGGTGGCCATGCCAAACCGGGCCAACGCGTCGCCCTCCTGGGTGGCATGCCGGATCACGGCGTTGACCTTGCGCATGACCTGGGTGGCGAGGGCGGCCATTTGTGCCTCGGCCGAGGCACGTTCGGTGTCGGCGCCGATCTCCTCCAGCGCCAGGCACAACACGTCCAGACGCATGAAATCGGCCGAGACCATGGCTAGGTCGGGTCCGTCCTCCTCCCCCAGAGAGGCATTCAGGCGCGCGGCGTGATCCATCACGGCATCGGCGATCTCGCCGGCCACCCGGTCCAGGGCCATGTCGCCGGCCGGGCTGTCGCCCAGGCGGTCGAGGGCGTCGCTGAGCAGCACCAGCAGCCTGACCACGCCCATCCAGTCGCGTCGGGTCTCGGCCACCGGGCGTCCCGGCAAGGGCGCCCCGGCAAGCGCGATGTCCAGCGCTGGACGCAGTCCTCGCGCCTCGATCAAACTGACGAGATCGGTGCTCACGGTCTGGTGCGTGGCCCGGTCGAGCCGCCCGACAACGTCGCCGGCCGCCTCTAGAAGCACGCCGATGTCACGCAGCCGGCGCTGCCCCAGGCGGCCGCTCACGGCCTGGTCGAGAGCCTGCCCCAGCGCCTCCTGAAGCCGTGTCAGGCGGGCGCTGTCGTCCACCGCCGCCAAGTCCTTCGCCTGGCGCGCGGCATGGGCTCGGTCGGCGGCGCCCCCGGCCCCGGCCGGTGGCATCACCGACGACAGCGTGGTGGCGAGATCCGTGAGCGCCCGGGCCAGGCCCACGGCATCCGGCCGGCGCGCCGGATCCTTGGCGAGCGCGGCGGCGATCACCGCGTCCAGGGCGACCGGCAGCCAGGCCGCGCGCCGCGAGGCTGGTGGCGGATCCTCGAACAGGATCCCTTGCATGATGGCCGCCAGGGTTCCGGAGAAGGCGCGTTCGCCGGTCACCATGGCATACAGGATCACACCCATGGCGAACACGTCGGCGCGGTCGGTCACCGCCAGGCCCTGCAACTGCTCGGGCGCCATGTAGGACGGCGTTCCCAGCATGTCGCCCACCTGGGTGAGGTCCGAGACCATGCCACCGCGCACCGCCGCGATGCCGAAGTCCATCAGGATCGGCCGGCTTTCGCTGTCCAGCAACAGCACGTTGGACGGCTTGACGTCGCGGTGCACCACGCCGCGCGCGTGGGCATGGGCCAGGCCATCCAGCAAGGGCAGCGCCAGATCCAGGGCCCGCGCCGGCGGCAGCGGCGCGTCGCGCTCGACAATGTCCTTCAAGGACGGCCCGCGCAGGATGTCCATGACCATGAAGGGGCCGTTCGGCCCCTCCCCATGGTCGCGCACCCGCACCAGGTTCGGATGCACCAACCGCTGACCCAACTCGGCCTCGCGCAGGAACCGGCCGAGCATCAGGTCACGCTCGCCCGCGGTCAACAACTCTGGACGCAGGGTCTTGATGGCCACGGCGCAGTCGTCGCGGGTATCCACCGCGCGGTGCACCAGGCTCATGGCACCCTGGCCCAATAATCCCTCCACGCGATACGGCCCGAGCATGACCGTCGCGTCGTCATCGGCCGCGATCACCACCCCAGCCTCTCCCCTGCCGTGTCCGACCGCCCCCCGGTTCCGGTCCAGGTCCCGATCATCAGATCACAACACCCCGAGGCGCCGCCACATTGGCACGGTTTGTTGGAGCATGGGCGTAAAATTCTCGATCAACGCGGCGCGGTTGGCGGCCTCGCCCAACAGCGGCTCGCCCTCGTGCCGCAGCGCCTCGCCGCGGGTCCGCAGCCGCCGCCAGGCGGCATCGGCCATGGCCTCGGGCGTTTCGTCGGCGCCGTCGACCAGGGCGGCATAGGCCAGACTGTCGAACAATGTGGCGAAGACGCCGGTGCGTCCCAGCGCCGAGGCCAGCGCCGTGGAGTGCTTGACCTCGCCCTGTCCCAACGGCAGGTCGGCGACCACCCGGTTAAAACGCCGGACGCGCTCCACCACCATGGGCGACGGGTCGTCGTACACCGGCACCGCCAGGCCGGCGCCCGCCAGCATGCCGGCCACCTCGACGGGCGAGCGATCCGTGACCCCCTCGGCCGCGACCCGGTCCAGCAGGGCGCCAAGGCTCATCACCTCCTCGCGCAACCAGGCGACCAGAGGGCCGTACAGGCGCAGTTCCAGTTCCGCCGTACCGACGGGGGTGGTGACCTTCAGGCTCTGCCCGCCGTCCACCCGTGGGTTGACGAATCGAATCTGGCGCAGGCGGTCGTGCTGCGCGGCCTCCCCCAGGCGCACGGCGCCACGCAGGAACACGTCGCGCCGAAAGCCGCGACCCGTGCAATAGTCCCCCGCCTGTTGACGCAGGACCCGGTCGGGCAGGCCGTCGACGAGCGCGCGCTGCTCTGGCGTCATTTGCAACTGCGAAAAATTCGTCAGAAGATCGGCCGAGCCAGCATAGGCCAGCTTGGCGGCCGCCATGTCGGCCGTCACGTCGGCGAAGAACAGCGGGCGCCAGTGGGCGTTGAGGTATTCGTGCACGAGGTAGTTTTCGTTGCCGCCCTCCAACTCCTTGTCCAGCGCCTCGAACACGGTCTTGTCGAGCAACCCCTGGGCACGCGCCTCGTGCAAGGCCCGGGCCACGGTGTAGGCCGTCTGGAACCGGTGCGCACTGTCGCCCGCCTGGCGCGCCGCCACCTCGCGCAGCAGGCGCTGGAGCGGCATGGCATTGGTCCAGCCGGGATAGCAGTTGTACCCCAGATACGCCATGCCCCCGGGGCTGAGACGCTCATCGATGAAGCGGACAATGGCCCGCTTCAGCGTCTCATCCACCCAACTATAGACCCCGTGCAAGGCGATCACGTCAAAGCGCGGCAGGTCCAGCGCGGCGGCCGTGGAGCCCGCCAGGTCGGCGAAGCTGGCCTCGATCAGGCGCACGTTGGTCAGACCGGCGCGCGCGATCAAGCGGCGGCCCTGGGCGATGTGGGCGGGATTGAAGTCCACGCCCACATAGGTGCCCGCCGGGTCGGCGGCGGCCATCAGCGTCGCGCCGAATCCGGGCCCACACCCCAGGTCACAGTAAGTGATGCCATCCAGCGGCGGCGGCTCGAACCCGTTGAGCAGGCAGGCCAGGGCCATGAACCCGGGCGTCTGGTGGTGGTAGAACCCTGGCATGTAGGCGACGTCCGTCACGTAGCCGGCGGACCAGTCCTCTGCTGGGCGGGCGCAGTCCATGGCCGGGCTCCTCTTCCTGTCTGGTGATCCGGAACACCCGGGAGCATGCCGCATGGGCTGTCCATGCGGGGCGCTTGACCCCAACCAAGGACTGGGGTCACGGCCAATGCGGAGGGACGGACGGTCAGGCCGCGAGCCAAGGGAACTGCCGGACGCGCTCGGCCTCGAAGGCCGTGATGGCCTCCTCCTTCTGCAGCGTCAGGCCGATGTCGTCCAGGCCATTGAGCAGGCAGTGCTTGCGGAATGGATCGATGTCAAAGCGGATGATGCCGCCGTCGGGGCCGCGAATCTCCTGCGCCGCCAGATCGACGGTGACGGTGGCGTTGGCGCCACGCCGGGCGTCGTCCATCAACAGGTCCACCTCGGCCTGCGCCAGGCGGATCGGCAGAATGCCGTTCTTGAAGCAATTGTTGTAAAAGATGTCGGCGAAGCTGGTGGCGATGACGCAACGGATGCCGAAATCCAGCAGCGCCCAGGGCGCATGCTCGCGCGACGAGCCACAGCCGAAGTTGTCCCCAGCGACCAGGATCTGAGCCCCCCGCCAGGCCGACTGGTTGAGCACGAAGTCCGGCACCTCATTGCCAGCCTCATCGTAGCGCATCTCGAAGAACAGGCTCTTGCCCAGGCCGGTACGCTTGATGGTCTTCAGGAACTGCTTGGGGATGATCATGTCGGTGTCGATGTTGACGATCGGCAATGGCGCCGCGACACCGGTCAAGGTGGTGAACTTCTCCATGACGGACCCTTCGTATGGCGATCGGGACTCCCCTTTGTAGCCGTCACGCGCCGGCCCGCAAAGACCCGATGACCGCCCGAGGGAGCGATCGCACTTGAGGCGCGATGGCGCGGCTTCCATGAGCAATGGATCGTTGTATCCCGTTTCAAAGAGTGTGTATGCACGAAACAGAAACGGGCATAAGACGCCATTGCAAGCCCTCGTCGTCAATCGAGGTCGTGGCAATCCAGGGCGGAAGACGGTGTTATTTGCCCTGGATTGCTTCGTCGCGTCGCTTCTCGTAATGACTGAGAAGTAATAAGTCCTGTGGCGAAAATTTATGTAAAAATGTGATTCGGGCAGGCTACTGGATGGCGTCGACGCTTTCGTTCCGCTCTACTCCGCCGCGACCCAGTTGGCGCCGGGCTCGGCGTGGAAGAAGCCGTTGGCGACAGGCCGGTCCTCCAGCAGATCCAGCAGCCGCTCCTCGGCCTCGTCGGGCGGGATCGTGCCGGCGATGAGGTCGGCATACACCTGCCCCGCCGCCACCATGTCCACATCCAGGGGCGCGAGGCGGATGGCCGTCACCCCGGCCTGGATCAGGTCGGCGATCTCATGCACCAGCAGGGTGGCGGTCAGCGCCTGGGTCTGCAGGCCGTTAACGACGAGGAAGGGATCGCCCTCAAGGGTGTCCACCTCCAGGCCCTCCGGGTCCTGGTTGCAGATCAGCCGGCAGGTGGCCTTTGTCAGGCCGTGGGCGCGCGCGTGGTAGCAGCGCGCGGAGATGGCCAGGGGCGCGCGGCCAAAGACGTTCACGCCGCATTCGATCCCCAGGCGCGTGGCCTCGCCGGCCAGCACCTCCACGCTGCGGCGTGGCAGTTCCCAGGGCAGCGTGACGGCGGTGGCGCCGCGCGCGGCCAGGGCACGCAGCGTGCCCTCGTTGTAGACATTGACCATCGGGCCGATGTGATGCGGCTTGCCCGACAGCAGCGCCAGGGCGCCGGTGTCATTGGCCTCGATCAGCGCGCCAGCGTTGGCCGTCTTGGCCACCGCCTCCAGGACCTGGACGTCCTCGTCATCCACGGCCAGGGTGATGGTCGGGCGCACCACCTGGCGGCCGGCGGCCTTCAGGGCAACCTCGGCCTCGGCCATGGCCTCGGCGACCGGCGGCTCGCGCTTGGAACAGACGGTCTCGCCCAGCACCACGCGGTCATAGGGTCCATGCTCGGCGATGGCGCCATAGAACGTCCGCCGCCGCTCGGCCGACCAGTGGTAGGGCAGCGGGCCGAGCACGAGTTTCACGGAATCGGTCATTGTCTTATCTCTTGGGTCTTATCGCTGGGTCTTGTCTCTAGAGCATGTTGTGCGATTTCTGAATCGCCCAGCATGCTCTAACAATTTGTTTTTCAAGCAAATCGTCGTCGCGATCTG
>JANQGN010000537.1 GCA_028277295.1 Rhodospira sp. | reverse complement strand
CTCCCGGGTTCGACGGCGAATGTCGTCGGCCCGGCAGAGGATCGCCAAGACCGCGTCATCCGCCCGTCCGCTCGCCAGAAGGGGCGCCGCGTCCAGCCGCTCAACGCTCTCCACAGTATATGTGAAGCGTAGGGTGGGATGGCGAATTTCGTCGCGCAAGGTCGCAGCCACGCGGTCGCTGAGGGCCAGCAGGCACTGGGTGACCGGTTGGTGGCCATGGCGGGCGGAGATGAGCGTGTAGTACTCCAGCATGCGCCATGGCATGTCGGCCGCCGCCGTGGCCTGCAGTTCCAGATGGAACAGCCGCCCATCCTCCAGCCAGGCCACGAAGTCGGGGTGGCGTGCCCGCGTTTCCGGAAACTCGCTGGGCAGAACTTTCCGTGCCGCGACACCGGTCAACTGGCGCAGCAAGGCCGGGGCCCCCTGCCAGAGCAAGTCTTTCAGCGTGGTGTCGTATCGCATGCGGTTCGCTTGCCCATCCCCATCGGGGGCCGGGAGCGGGGCCGATCTTGGACACCGATCGCCCCGCCGCCCGGCCCCGGCGGGCTGAGGCTACCCTTTGGTCCAGGGCTTGTCCTTGTGCAGGATACGCTCGACGAAGTTGCTGCTGCGCAGGCGATAGGCATCGGGCATGCCCCGGCCCAACAGGGGACGCAGGTACAGCCGGAAGGCGTCGGTGATGTCGTTGTTGGTGTCGGCGATGAACTCGTCCGGCATGACGCGGGTCTTGCCGGCGACGGCGTTCAGGTCGGACAACTGATAGTCCACCGAGTAGAAGCCGGTGCGATGGATGGTCACCGAGCCGGTCTTGGCGCCCCACATGGCGTACTGCACGGCCTTCTCGCCAACCTCGCGGGCCTCGCGCTGGTCCACGTCGGAGACGCAGCCGACGAAGGAGCGCTGCAGATAGCCCAGGGTGTCGCCGCGCACCCGCTTGATGCCGGTCTTGTCCTTGATCACCTGCACCAGCAGGTCAGCCAACGCGCCGGTGCCCGAGAGCTGGACGTTGCCGTGATCGTCATGTTCCACCTGCTTGGCCAGGCGGGTGATGATGGGGTTGCCGGTGCCGTCGTGGATGCCTTCGCTGACAGCGACCACGCAGCGACCCTGCCGGTCGTAGACCTCCTTGACCTCGCGGCAGAAGCGGTCGACGTCAAAGTCCCGTTCCGGCAAGTAAATCAGGTGTGGACCGTCGTCGGTGAACTTCTTGCCGAGGGCCGAGGCGGCGGTCAGGAAGCCGGCATGCCGGCCCATGACGATGCCCACGTACACCCCCGGCAAGGCCCAGTTGTCCAGGTTGACGCCCATGAAGGCCTGGGCGACGAAGCGGGCGGCCGAGGGGTATCCCGGGGTGTGATCATTGACCACCAGATCGTTGTCAATGGTCTTCGGGATGTGGATGCAACTCAGGTCGTAGTTGGCCTTCTCGGCTTCCTCGGCGACGATCCGCACGGTGTCCGACGAATCATTGCCGCCCACGTAGAAGAAGAAGCCCACGTCATGGGCCTTCAGGACCCGGAAGATCTCCTGGCAGTAGGCCAGGTCGGGCTTGTCGCGGGTGGACCCCAGCGCCGACGAGGGCGTGTCGCCGACCATTTCCAGGTT
>JANQGN010000369.1 GCA_028277295.1 Rhodospira sp. | reverse complement strand
GGTAAGGGTGGGGTCGGGTGTTCAATTCACCCCGGCGGCACCATTTTTCTCCCTGGAAAAACAGGTGCTTGGGTGGTGTTTGTGAGGTCTGGCAAAAGCGCCAGAATCACGAACACGTGGTGAACACGAGCCAGGAACCGGGGGAAAATGTTGTAGCCCGGCGCGCGATTTGAGACAAATCGGCAGGGATTTGAGACACGGGCGGGCGGCGGCGCGGGTCCAGGCCAGCGGTCCGCCGGTGCGTCGCGGTCGGAGTGGTCCCTGGTGTGGCTTTGGGCATGCTCGAGCCACAACCTGAGGGCGTGGCGGCCGATTGGGGACACAGCGCAGACGCCCGGCAACGCATCATGTTGCTTCCGCCGGGTCCACGTCCTCAGTATTCGTCGCTTCGGTTGAGAGAAGCCTTGAGAGCTCGATACGCGAGCGCCGCAGCCAGGGGGCAAACTCCGTTTCCAATGGCGCGCAGGCGGTCCACCCGATCGGCCATCCCATCACCCATTCGCCGAAGCGCGGGTTCAAGTCGAGAGTCTCTGCGGAGCACACTGTCCCAGGCCGCAAGGTCATCCGGACGGGGCGCGAACAAGGGGATCGCGTCGGTCTGGGATCGATCCCCAGGGCCGCCAGCAGATGCCATAGTGCCATCCAGGTTTGGGCCACCCGCCGCAGGCTCCGCGTCTTGTATCTGTTGGGCGGGTTGCGGAAATCGAGACGTCCTTCGTCCGCGATCGTCTCCGGCCAATTGCCGTTCATGGAAGCCGTTGGCGTGGGCCAGTATGAACAGCCGGTTCCTTTCATGGCTCGCGCCCGCTTCAAGCGCCGCACGGAGTCCCGCCGCAACGCGGTAGCCCATGCGCCGAAGGTCTCCGACGACAAGGTCGCAGCCGAGGCCGAGGTGTCCGGCGACGTTTTCGAGGAAGACCCGAGGCGCTCGCGTTTCTCCAATGATCCTGGCGACATGGGGCCAGAGGTGGCGTGGGTCGCTGGTACCGCGCCGCTTGCCGCACCAACTGAAGGGCTGGCAGGGGTATCCTGCCGATATAATCTTGATCTGTCCTGCCCAGGCCCGACCGTCGAAGGTTGCGATGTCGTCCCAGATGGGACCGTGGGACAGGGCTCCATCACGCTGGCGGTGCTGGAGCACGCGGGCCGCATGGGGATCCCGCTCGACATAGCAGACGGTGCGGTACTCTGGTTCGGCGATGCGGAGGCCAAGTTCGAGGCCTCCGACGCCAGCACACAAAGCGAGTCCAGGAAGGGGCGTTGGTGGCGCCACATTGTTTTTCCTCGTCCGGCGCTCAGGGGCGCTCGGGCGGGGGGCTCGGTGGTGGCGACGGGGGTGGAGTCGCGGCCCTCAGGGTGTGAATGTGCCCACAGCGGGGGCATTTGATGGCGACGGAGCCGCCCTTGAAGCCGTTGATTTCGGCGAGTTTCCGGCGACATTGCACGCAACGGATAGACTTTCCCCTCATTGTCGTCTTTCGTCAACCCCTCGCGCGCGTGCGAGGGCGGGCTGCGCTCCATGGCGGCCGCGTGGACGTGGGGGAGGTTCGATCTCCCGGCTTGGGGCGTTGGCGCGCCCCAACCCCCGCCCGCAGACGGCGGTGTCACCACAGCAAAGCCTTCGCGGGTGGGTTCGGGTCTATATTCACGCCACTGTAATATGCAGCATCGACCAGGAAACCGTTCCAATAAAAGCCGAGATCATCTCCGCCTATGATGGATGACGTTGGTGTTCGACCTTCCAGGTTGACACCTGTTTGCGTGAATTGCAGCGCGCCATCCATGTAAACACTTGCGGCACTGCCATCGACGTTGACAACGACGTAGTGCCACGCATGAGACGGCATCACCACGCTGCTGTTTCCAGCGCCGGGCAAGAACACACGCAAACGGCCCCTGTCGTTGATGCAACCGATCGACACCATGCCGCCGTTTCCGGACGAGACCCGGTGAAACAGAGCCACCCCACTCGTCCCGGCCGTGTAGATCCACACCGCCCAGGCGCATTGGGCGGCAAAGGCCGGAATGCCGGTGACGGTGACCCGGGCGTCGGCGGTGGCGTTGAAGGACGCCGAGACACCATAGCCGGGCCATTTGACCTGGGCGCTGGACAGGACGCTCGCTGAACCAGGGGTGGCCACCGCCGGTCCCCAGTGGTTGGTGAAGCCGGCCTTGAAGGGCAGGCCATAGACCATGGCGTCCCGGTGGGGCGGCCAGTCCGTGGCGCCGCTCGCCAGGCGCATGGCCGCTTGCCCGAGCATCAGGCGACGCCCCCGGCGTGGGCGGCGATCAGGTCCGTCCCGTCATGGGTGAGGACCACCACGTCAATCGCCCCGGCCGCCGTCTGCCACGTCGGCGCCGCGCCCCCCAGCCAGCGGGCGGCGGTGGCGTCGGCCTTCTGAAAC
>JANQGN010000245.1 GCA_028277295.1 Rhodospira sp. | reverse complement strand
ATCAAAGATAGGAGGTTTCCATGGATGGAGCAAGCAAGTGCCCGATGTCGGGCAGGACGCATGTGACGAACCGGCACTGGTGGCCGAAGCAGTTGAACCTGCGGATCCTTCACCAGAATCCACCCGCGTCTGATCCCTTGGGCGCGGGGTTCTCCTACGCCGAGGCGTTCAGGACCCTCGATCTGGAGGCCGTCAAGGCGGACCTGGTCGCGCTGATGACCGAGTCGCAGGACTGGTGGCCGGCCGATTACGGTCACTATGGGGGTCTGTTCATCCGCATGGCGTGGCACAGCGCCGGGACCTATCGGATCGCGGATGGCCGGGGCGGCGCGTCATCGGGCACGCAGCGGTTCGCGCCCCTCAACAGCTGGCCCGACAACGCCAACCTGGACAAGGCCCGCCGGCTGCTCTGGCCCATCAAGAAGAAATACGGCAACGCGCTGTCCTGGGCTGATCTGATGATCCTGGCCGGCAACTGCGCGCTGGAGTCGATGGGCTTCAAGACCTTCGGCTTCGGCGGCGGGCGCGAGGACGTCTGGGAGCCCGAGGAGGATATCTACTGGGGTGCCGAGACCGAGTGGCTGGGCGATCAGCGCTACAGCGGCGACCGCACCTTGGAGAACCCTCTCGCCGCCGTGCAGATGGGCCTGATCTACGTGAACCCGGAAGGGCCGAACGGCGAACCGGATCCGGTCGCCTCGGGACGGGACATCCGCGAGACCTTCGCGCGCATGGCCATGAATGACGAGGAGACCGTCGCGCTCACCGCCGGGGGGCACACCTTCGGCAAATGCCATGGGGCGGGCGATGCCGCCCTGGTCGGTCCCGAGCCAGAGGGCGCCACCATCGCGGAACAGGGTCTGGGCTGGACCAGCCGCCATGCCAGCGGGACGGCGGGCGACGCCATCACCAGCGGTCTCGAAGGGTCCTGGACGCCGAATCCGACCCAGTGGGACATGGGCTACTTCGATATGCTGTTCGGTTACGAGTGGGCGTTGACGAAAAGCCCCGCCGGAGCCTGGCAGTGGACGCCAAGGGACGTGGCGGAGAAAGACCTCGCGCCCGCCGCCCATGATTCCTCGAAGCGGGTTCCCACCATCATGACCACCGCTGACATGGCGATGCGCATGGACCCGATCTATGAACCGATCTCGCGCCGCTTCCACAAGGACCCCGAGGCGTTCGCCGATGCCTTCGCCCGGGCGTGGTTCAAGCTGACCCACCGTGACATGGGGCCCCGGTCGCGCTACCTGGGCGCGGACGTCCCGGCGGAGGTTCTGATCTGGCAGGACCCGGTCCCCGATGTCACCCACCCCCTGATCGATGACCGGGACATCGCCACCCTGAAGCGCGATATCCTGGCCTCGGGGCTGTCGACCGCTCAACTGGTCTCGACGGCCTGGGCCTCGGCGGCCACCTTCCGGGGCTCCGACAAGCGCGGTGGGGCGAACGGCGCGCGCCTTCGCCTCGCGCCGCAGAAGGACTGGGAGGTCAATCAGCCGGACCAACTGGCGACGGTGCTGAAGACCCTGGAGGGCATCCAGACGGCGTTCAATGGCGCCCAGACCGGCGACAAGGCGGTGTCGCTCGCCGACCTGATCGTTCTGGGCGGCTGCGCGGCGGTCGAGCAGGCGGCCAGGGCCGCCGGCCATGCCGTGACCGTGCCCTTCATACCGGGGCGCACCGATGCCTCCCAGGAGCAGACCGACGCCGAGTCCTTCGCCGTGCTGGAGCCGGTGGCCGACGGCTTCCGGAATTACCTGAAGACCCGATACACCGTGTCGGCCGAGGATCTGCTGGTCGACCGGGCGCAGCTTCTGACGCTGACCGCGCCGG
>JANQGN010000213.1 GCA_028277295.1 Rhodospira sp. | reverse complement strand
CGTTGTACGCCTTCAGTCGATCGGTCACGTCGGTCATGGGGGGATGTCCTCACATCACGGAAAAACGATCGCCGGGGCGTGGATGAGGCGCCCCGGCGGTGTCGACGCGCCAGCCCTCGTCCCGAGGGACCGCCGTGACAGCGAGCGGCGGCGCCCCCGACAAGACTCAGGACGCGAGAACCGGTTCGCGACCCCTTATTCAAAGCCGCGCAAGACGATCTCGGCGATCGCCGTGAACCGATGGTTGGCGTAGGTTTTTTGGCAATGGAACTTCCAGTATCGACCGATCATGCCGGCCCCGTCGGCGATCACCGTTGTCTTGGACAGACCCTCGGCGGGCTCCGGCTCGACGCCACCGGCCACATGCGTCCAGGTCACGTCATCGACCGAGGTCGACAGGTAGACCCCCCTCGGCCGATAGTCAGGGATCACGGTGAAGGTGATCTCGGTCACCCGCTTGGGCGCGCCGCAGTCCAGTTGGATCCACCAATTCGGGTTGCCGGGCACGCCCTGCCTGGACAGAACGTACGTGCTGGTGTTCTTGTCGAACGCCTTCCACCCCGGGTAATCGACCCAGTTCTTGAGGGAGACGCGGTACGGCGCGGGCGCGGTCCAATTGGTCATCGCCGGGTTTTCCCAGGGGATGACAAACGCATGCCCGCCCTGCCCCGCCGCCGCCAGGCGCAGGCTCGTCGCCGCCAGCATCAGCCGGTTCCTCCCACGTGGGCGGCCAGCAGGTCCGTGCCGTCGTGGGTCAGCACCACCACGTCACGGGCGCCGGCCGCTGTCTTCCACACGGGCGGCGCGTCGGCCAGCCAGACGGCGGCGGTGGCGTCGGCCTTCAGGAAGGTCGGGCTGCGCCCGCCGGTGGCGTCCTGGATCAGCTTCAGGGTCACCGCGTAGCCATGCCCGGCCGGCGGGTCCGGCAGGGTGACGACGGTGTCGTCATTCAGGGTGAGCGCCTGATACTCGCCGGCCGCCGGGTCCAGGGTGTGGCTGGCGCCGACCGTCGCCTGACCGACCGAGTAGCGCGCCAGGGTATAGTGAATCTCCTGTGGCACGTTCAGCCTGCCGCCGACGCTCAGGTCACCGCTCACGGTGGCCGCGTCCAGCGTCACGGTGCCCAGGTTGGTCGGCAGGACCGCCGCCGTCAGCCGGCCGTCCGCCCCCAGCCCCGCCACCCCGTTGGCCACGCCCACCACGGCGCTGGCCACGGCGCCCACGCTGGCCGGGGTCAGGGTGACCACACCGGTGAGCCCGTTGACCGAGGTCACCGGACCATCGCCGATGCCATCCACCACCGCCTGGGCGCGGTTGGCCTCGGCGGTGGCGACGCTGGCGCTGGCCGCCGCCGCCGCCGCGCTGTCGGCCGCCGCGACGGCGTAGTCCCCGGCGTTGGCCAGGTGGTCCGCCGCCTCGCCGACATCGTTGAGCGCCTGGGCGAAATTGGCGTCCATGCCGCCGATGCCCGCCAGGCCACGCGGGTTGCCCCCGTCATCGAAGGTGCCGCCGTTGTAGGCGCGCAAACGGTCTGTGAGTTCGCTCATGTGACGATTTCCTCGAAGGCAATCGTGGATTGCGCTATGGTCGGGTACGACCACGTGTTGGACTGGGTGCCGCGCCGCTGATACAGACCGCCCCAGCGCAGATCCTCGGCCGGATCGGCGCCCGAGGTGGGCAGATAGGCGACCGGGCGATGCTGGCCGACGCGCCGCGCCATGTCGGTGACGGCGTCGCGCAAGGGGCGCTCCAGCACGTCGCGGACGATGGACAGGGCGCGGCCGCCGGCCTCGGGCTCGACGATCGCGCCGCCGCCGGCCATCTCGACGATGACGCCACGGGGATCGTAGGTATCGGCCGAGCCGGTGCTGCGGGCGAACTGGAGGCTGTCGCCAATCCAGCCGTGACCAATCTCCACGTGGCCGGCGGCCGATCCATCGGCCTGGTCGGCCTCGCCCCACAGGCTCCAGCGGAAGGCGCGGGCGCGCACCAGGGGCACGACCACGTGGACATGGGTCGGGTAGAGGGCGAAGTCCTCGGCCGGCAGGTCACCCCGGAACTGGTGCGAGGCGCCAAAGCGGATGGTGGCCGGGTCCAGCAGCGGCGGAAACACGGCGCGGTCCGCCCCGGCGCCATCGCGGGTGTCGAACAGCGTCTCGGTCATGGCGGCGTCGCCGAACAGCTCCAGCCGCACGCCGGCCGACTGGCGCAGGTTCAGCTGGAACAGCCCGGCGTAGGCGACGAACTGGCGATCGCTCCAGACGCCCTCGATGATCACCGGCGCCTCGGCGGTGCCCAGCGCCAGGGTGGCCGCCCGCGCCGACAACGGCAGGGTCTGGCACAGGGACAACGGCGCCAGCGCCGACCAGGCCGTGGGGCTGGACAGGGTGGCGGCCGGAAACAGGTTGGTATCGCTGAGCAGGGCTTGCCACGCGCTCATATTCCCCTCACCACAAGCGTGGCGCGCCCGGCGCGCCGGTTGGTCTCGCGGCCGATCACCAGCACATCGGCTCCGGTCTCGAAGCCGGCGATGTCATCGACCACATGCACAATGGCCGCCCGGCCGATGCCGGGCGCGGTGTCGGTCACCGGCAGGTCATAGACCGGCCGGGAGACCGACAGATCGGCCAGGACAAGGGCCGCCTCCTGGGCGGCCGACAGGCCGTCTTGCAACACCGTGTCCATCTCCACGGTTCGGCCCCCTGGGTAGGCGGCGGCGACGGTGTCGTTCGTCAGGTCCACCGCGCGCCAGGCGCTGGCGAACAGCAGGGCGTCGGCCTCGGTGGCCGCCGTGGCCACGTCGGCGGGCACCGGCACCGCCCCCCACCGCAGGGTCACCCGCTTGGCCGGGACATCGGCGGCCGAGGCCCGGGGCGTCAGGCCGGCGGCGTTGACGCCCTGCCGGTAGGTGGCGGCCGGGTCGCCGCTGGAGGGCAGGCGCCCCACCCACAGCCGCCCGTCCTCGCCCACCAGCCAGCCGCCCCGGGCGATGGAGCCCATCAGGCTGTCCAGCGCCGCCGCCACGGTCAGCGAGGACCCCGCCGGCAGATGCAGCCCGACGGTGCGCGGCGTGGCCGTGTCCAGCGCGGCGGCGGCGGCGGTGTCGATGGCGGCCGAAAGGGCGACGCCGCTTTGTTCGACCAGCCGGCGGGCGACGGCCCCCAGGGTGGAGACATAACCCCCGGTCGCATCGCCCTCCACATGCACGGCGGGGCTTTCCACCTGGCCGCCGCCCACCTGGATCCGGCCCGTGGTCAGGTCGACCCGGTACTGACCGATGGTCGGCGTGGTGGTCCAGGGCACCGGGGTGTAGCGCACGCCCCGCGACCAGAAGATGTCCGCCGCCTGGATTGGCTGGCCGCCATTCACCGAATAGGTGTGTAAACCGTCGATCACGCCCAGATAGGTGGGCGGGACAACGCAGGTGCCGTAGGTGCGCTCCCTGGTCTTGCCGGCCAGGGTCTCGCCGTCGGCGTCGGTGTAGGCGTCCACCTGCGCCGGCTCGCCATAGGGGGCCTCGGGCGAGCGCACCGACACCTCGACCAGGTGCCGCTGGACGGCGCGCGGCATCTCCATCACCCCCCGGAACACCAGGCCGGCCGAGGTCAGCGCCGCGCCGGGCGCCACCACATGCTCGATGATGGGCCAACCCGCGAGCGCATAGTCGGTCAGAAACACGTTGGAGGGGCGGGCCGGCAGGGCGACGGTGGTCCAGGCGCCCGCCGTCACGTCATAGACCGGCCAGTCGCGCCCGCCCGGACCCTCGCCCGGTCCGTTCCTCGTGTTGGCCAGGGTCATGCCGCCGACGCTGAGGCGCGTGGGCCCGATGGTCGCGCCGGTCCGGGTGATGGACACGGCGATGTCCGGCGGCCGGGCGACGATGGGCAGCCAGGGCAGCGAGGCGGGATCGTCGTCCGGCCGGCTCTGGTAGCCCGGGGTGGTGCAGAGCCGCCAGCGGTGCACGTGTCCGCTCGCCAGGTGATAGGCGTCCAGCGTGATGAGATGCAGGGTCATGGTCGCGCGTCTCTTCAGGGTGGGTGTCGCGCCGGCCGGCGGCCGTCAGGGGCATGCCAGCGGTGATGGAGACGGACCGTTGGTCCTAGGCGCTCCGCCGCAGGACGGTTTCGCTGCCCTCGGTGGCCTCGACCACGCGCCGCAGGGCGCCCACGGTGCTGGCGGCGATGGCGGCGCGCTGCTCGCCGGCGGCGCTGTCGGCGCGCAGGCGATCGCGGCGCAGGTCGGCGACCTCCTGACGCAGGCCCGCCACCGCCAGATGCAGGCCGCCCAGGTCCGACGACAGCCCCCCGGCCGCCTGGCCCGGCAGGACCGGCGCGGGCGACGCCAGCGCCGGCAGGGGCCGCGCCAGGACGCGGTTGTCGTTGATGGCCTCCAGCAGCGGTGCCCAGCGCTGGGCGGCGTCGGCGTTGACCATGAACTCGCCCGCGCTGGCCAACAGCGGCACCATGTCGTCACGCGGACCACCGGGACCCCGGATCCAGCCGCCCGAGGCGAAGTGGATCCGCTCCGGCTGGCCGTAGGCGTAGAACAGCTGCCGGGCCAGGTCCTTGACGGCGCTGGTTTGCTGGACGATCCAGCCGGCGAAGCCCCCGGAGCCAAAGCTGCCGGTGTAGCCAATCGCCGCGCGGAGGGCGTTGTTCGCGGCCTGATAGTGTTCCAGCACCCCGTTCGGGTTGACGTTGGGCGCCGCACCCGCCCAGCCGATGCGGTTGGACTGGCCGTGATTGAGCAGGATTTGCGCGGCCTCCATCTGGGTCGCGCGGTCCTGGCCAATGATCCAGGCGTCAAATCCGCCACCACCGAAGTCGCCCGCGTAGCCGGTCGCCTGGGCCAGGGCATAGTTGGCGGGGATGTGCTGCTCGTAGCCCGGGGCCGCCCACTGGCGATCATCCAGCCAGTCGTCGTCGTCGTTGTCGTTGCTGGCCTTGTCCAGGAAGTCGGCCATCAGGTCGGCGATCTGATCCGTGTAGTCGGCCACCTTGTCCGACGACTGCATGAGCTTGTAGAGATAGCTGGTCGACCCTGCCCCGCCGAAGATGGCGTTCAGGCGGTCGGACAGCGCCTCGTCCTTGGCCAGCGGCCCGCCGAAGCCGGTGTTGGCGCGGATCTGCTCCAGAAGCTGGGTCATCTCGGCGTCGGGGTCATGGTCATCCACCCCCAGCGCGTCGGCCAGGGCGTCCAGCGCCTGGGTGACGTACAGGCGATCGGCGGCGTAGGTTTCATTGCCGGCGTTGACCAGCTCCGAGGCCGTCAGGAACTGGTCGGCCAGGCTGGTGAGCTGGCCCAGGGCGAAGCGCACCGCCTCCTCGTCATCGCTGGAGGCGATGGTGCCCAGCGCCCCGGTCAGCAGCGCTTGCGCGTTGGCGTAGGCCTCGGCGGGCGACAGGCCGGTTTCCGTTCCGCCCTGCAACCCGTCGAGATAGGCGCGCAGGCTCTCGCCGGTGGAGCGCGCCAGGTCGGCCATCTCCCGCCAGGTGGCCAGCGTGTCCTGGAGGGCGGCGGCGCGCTCGTTGGCCTCGGCCTCGTAGTACCGTTCGATCAGCCGCAGCCGCTCGGCGGCGAGCGTCTCCTCCAGCAAGGTCAGGTCGGCGTAGCCGTTGCTGGCGGCGTCGATGTACTCCTGCTGCGCCTGACGATCAAACAGCTCAAGTTGCCCCTCCAGCGTGTCACCCTCGGTGACCTGGAGCAGACGCGTCCGCCAGTCGGCCTCAAGCGCCTCGGCGGCCTGGCGGGCGGCATCGCGGTTGCGTTGCAGCGCCCAGGCCAGGCCATCGACGACCACCTCGAACTCCGAGAACTCGGTCATCAGCTCGTAGAGGCTGACGTTGTCCAGGCCATGGGCGGCGTTCGCGATCTCGGCCGTGAAGGTGCGGGTGACCACCGCCGCGTCGAGGCCGACGGCCGCCGCCTCGTCCAGCGCGAACTGGTAATCGTCCATGAGCTGCGGCACGCCCAACCAGGACGTGTCCCGGGTGGCGTTGGCGTAGCGCTGATCGTATTGACGCTGGAGATCCTCGCGGTTCTGTTCAACCTCGGCGGTCAACAGGTCGAGAATGCCCGGGATGTCCCCGAAGGCCTCCTCCAAGGCGTCGGCGCCCTTCTGGGTGAGCGCGACCGTCTCCAGCCACTCTTCGATCGACCGCCGGATGGCCTCGTTCTCGGCCTCCGCCAGGCTGCCGTAGCCGGCCTCGGAAATGTTCTCGTCGGTCCAGCCGGCCGCGCCCATGACATTGGCGAACTCGTCCTGGACCCCCTGCAACTCGCCGATGAACGCCAGAAGCTCGGG
>JANQGN010000120.1 GCA_028277295.1 Rhodospira sp. | reverse complement strand
GGTCATCGAAATGGAAACCGCGCAGGCGGCCTTGCTGGAGCACTTCGGGTCCGTCGCCCAGACTCGCATCGCCGATCTGGAAAGCACGCTGACCGATGTCGGCCTGAACGTCGAGCGCCTGCTTGAGCAGGCCATCGCCAACATGGACGGGCAGGGCGGCCCGTTCGTGCCGGCAAGCCTGCCGATGCTGGATCGCGCGGCGTTCAAGGACACGGTCATCACCCTCAACAACCACGTCGGTCGCCTGGGCGCCCTCAAGGAACTGACCGACAGGCTGCCCCTCACCCGGCCGGTGGTCTCAGGGTACCGGGTCTCCAGCCCGTTCGGCGTCAGGCAGGACCCGATCAACGGGCGCCTGGCCCGTCACGAGGGCATCGACTATGCCGCCGCCCGTGGCACGCCTGTGGTCGCGCCGGCCGCCGGAAAGGTGGTTTACGTCGGATGGCGGCGCGGCTATGGTCGGACCATCGAGATCAGCCACGGCCTGGGGTTGACCACCCGCTACGCGCACCTGTCGGCCGCCACCGTGGCGGTTGGGCAGGGTGTCACCCGTGGTGAGCAGATCGGGCGGATCGGCAACACCGGCCGCAGCACCGGGGCGCACCTACACTACGAAATTCGGGTGAACGGTCACGCGAGAAATCCGGCCAGGTTCATTGAGGCGGGCAAGCATGTTTTCCAGGGGTAACACCAAGCCGGTCACGTCCACGACCACACCCGCGCCGGTGCCCGAGCGGCGGGGCGACCGTCGCGCCGGCGACGGCGGCGCGGAGCGGTCCGTGCCTTCCATCGTCAGCGCCGATCTGACCGTCACCGGTGACCTGGTCAGTGCTGGCGAAATCCAGATCGACGGCCGGGTTGAGGGCGACATCAAGTGTGCCTCGCTGATCATTGGAATTTCCGGCGCGGTGACCGGCGAGGTCAGCGCTCAGACGGTGCGCATGCATGGGTCCGTTAGCGGACAGGTGATCGCCAAGTCGGTGTTCCTGGCCAGCACCGCGCGCATGGTCGGGGACGTGACGCACGAAAGCCTGGCGATTGAGCCGGGTGCGTTCATGGAGGGCCACTGCCGGCGCATGGCGGAGGTTCCGGAACTGTCGTTGCCCGAGGCTCGCGGAGCCGGCGACCAGGCCGTTCCGCGCCTGGCGGCGAGCGCGAGCGCTGCCGCCGGCGAGCAGCCCGAAAAGCGCGATGCCGCCGAGGACACGGACGCGGGCTCGGATGGCCCCGGGACCCGGAAAAAAACCGGCTCCTGATTGCGGCGGGTCGTCGTCGGTGACGGGTGACGGACCGAGGCCCGTGTGAAACCCAGGCAAGGCCGGTGGGATGATCCGCCGGCCTTTTTCGATTGGACCATGCCCTATACCGACCCAGCGCCGAGCGCCGGGTCGCGCGGAGGTGCCGTGCGCGCCGTCCGGGTCGCCTCCAGAACGGCGTCAACGGGAAGGTCGGCCAGGGAGACACGGCGCAGGCAGACCACGGCCGGGCCGCGCGGACGATGCTTGTCCGGGTGCGAGGCGGCCGAGAACAGCGCCACCGTCGGACAGCCAGCCAGGGCGATCAGGTGAAGAGGGCCGGTGTCGTTGCCCACGGCCAGGGTGGCTTGACGCCCCAGTGCGGGGATATCCATCACGCTGGTGCGGTCCACCAGGGAGAAGGCATACGGGCAGGCGGTCTGAATGGCCTGAATGACGTCGGTCTCGGCGGCGGTGCCCAATAGGACCGGGGTCAGTCCCTCGGCCACCAACGTTTGGGCCAGGGCGCCGAACCGCGCCGCCGGCCAGCGTTTCTCAGGACGGTGGGCCGAGCCGCCCGGCACCAGGAGGGCGAACCGGCTCGGCAGGCCCAGCCGGTCGAGGTCGGCGGCTCGGTGTCCGGTCCAGGTGAAGGACAGGTCCGGGAAGGCCGAGCCGGGCAGGCCGGCGCGTTGCAGTTGCTCAGCCTGCCGTTCCAATGTGTGCAGGCGGGTGCGCTGAGGCGTGTCATGCTGGAAGGCGCAGCCCGGGGCAATCCCGCTCCACGGCGGCGCCGCGCCGATCACCCGCAGGGCCCGGAAATAGGCGGTGGTTCGGCCCGACGTTTGCAAATCGTAGACACGGGTAAAACGCGCCCGGGCAATGCGCCGGATAAGGCCCCACAAGGCGAACGGCTGGCGCATCGCATGGGCGCGCGGGTCGAGCCACACCGTGTCCGCGATGCCGCTGGCCTCGATCAGGTCGCGATACGGCGCGGTGGTGAGCACGGTCACCCGCGCCCCGGGGTGATGGCGGCGGATGGCCGCCATGGGACCCAGCGCCAGCGCCACGTCGCCGAGCGCCGACAGTTTGATGACCAGGACGGACTCTCCGGTGGGCACGCCTTCAGTCATGGCCACGCCAAAGGGTTTCCAGCGGCGGGGCGCCGTACAGCAGTTCCTTGTAGACCGCCAGGGTGCGCTTGATCATCGTGTCTTTCGAAAACGTTTGCTGGGTGTGGGTCATGCCGCGCGCGGTCAGGCTGTCGTGCGTGGCGCGATCCAGGTCGAGCGCAAGGGTGAGGTGATCGGCCAGGCTGACGGGGTTGCCTGGCTCGAACAACCAGCCGGTCACGCCGTTTTCCACGATCTCGGGCGCGGCGCCATGGCGTGGCGCCAGCACCAGCCGTCCCATGGCCTGCGCCTCGGCGGGGACGCGGCCGAAGGCTTCCGGCGCGGTCGAGGCCGACACCACGACGCTGGCAAGCCGATAGGCCGCCGGCATGTCATCACAGTGGTCCAGGATATGCACCTGCGACTCGAGGCCGCGCCGGCGCGCAAGGTCCTCCAACTCGGCGCGGTAGCCGGTCCTTCCCTGATCGGCGCCGACCAGCAGGCTCCGCACGTCGGGCCGGGCCAGCCGGGCCATGGCCTCGATCAGCAGCGCCTGGCCTTTCCAGCGTGTCAGGCGGCCAGGCAAAAGCACCACCTTGGCGTCTTCGGGAAGCCGCCATTGGGTGGCCAGGCGCGCCATGCGATGGCTTGTCACCGCTTCCGGCGTGAACCGGGTCAGGTCCACACCCCGGGGAACGACGCGTATGATCTTCGGGTCGGTGTCGTAGTGCCTGCGCACATGCTCGGCGATGAACCAGGAGATGGCGATCACCCGGTCACCCAGCGTCATGACCCGGTTGTAGGGCGTTTTCACGCCCAGGGGGCCACGCCCATAGGTTCCGTGGAAGGTGGTCACCAGCGGAATCCCCGCCGCGCGGGCGGCCCACAAGGCGCTCCAGGCCGGGGCGCGGCTGCGGGCGTGAATCAGGCTCACCCCCTGGTCGCGGATCACCGCGGCCAAGTGATCCGCGTTCCGCCGCATGGCCAGGGGGTTCTTGGTAGCCAGGGGCAGGGCGATATGCCCGGCGCCGGCGCGGCCAAGGTCATGCTCCAGCCGACCACCCTGGGAGGCCACCAGCGCCGTCCAGCCGCCCCTGGTCAGGCCCTCGGCCACATCCACGGTTCCGCGTTCCACGCCGCCGGTCTCCAGCGCGGGCAGCACTTGCAGCACGACGGGCGCGCGCCCGGATGCGGTCGGCCCGCGCGGGGATACACCCGGCCTGTCGTCGGTGTTACCGTGCAGGACCACGTCAGACCCTTGCCCCAACTCTCTCGCCTCTCGTCGCGCTCCTGC
>JANQGN010000103.1 GCA_028277295.1 Rhodospira sp. | reverse complement strand
GAGCTGGCCCAGCCCATCGACATCGCCCGGCCCTTCGGCGGCGCCGAGTATGCCCGCTGGCGGTCGTTCCAGGCCACCGAGGACAGCCGCTTCGTCGGCGTCTGCCTGCCGCGCATCCTGCTGCGCGAGCCCTGGCGCGACGATGGCACCCGGGCCGACGGTTTCCGCTACGCCGAGGGCCGGCACGGCCTGCGTGCCCAGGACTACCTGTGGGGCCACGCGGGCTTTGCCTTCGCCGCCGTCGTGATCCGGGCGTTCGACTCGTACGGCTGGTTCGCCGACATTCGCGGCGGCCGCCGGGACGAGATCTCCGGCGGCCTGGTCACCGGCCTGCCCACGCCGTCGTTCCGCACCGATGCCCCTGGGCTCGCCCTTCGTCCGTCGCTGGAGGTCAGCATCGCCGACCGGCAGGAAAACGTGCTCACCGACCTGGGGCTGATCCCGTTGTTGCCGGCGCGCTTCACGCGGTTCTCCGTGTTCTATGGCAACGCCTCGGCGCGGGCCATGGACCCCATGGAAACCCTGGTGGCGACCATGAATCACCGGCTCTCCGCCATGCTGCAGTACATCCTGTGCGTGAGCCGCTTTTCCCACTTCATCAAGGTCATCGGCCGCGACCGGGTGGGCTCCTTCAACACCCCCGAGGACTGCGAGACGTTTCTTCAGGGCTGGCTGATGGGCTACTGCCTGGGCAACGATGACGCCAGCCTGGAGCAAAAGGCCCGCTATCCCCTGCGCGAGGCCAGTGTTCGGGTCCGTGAACAACCGGGCAAGCCGGGGTCCTATACCTGTGTCACGCACCTCAAGCCGCACTTCCAGCTCGATCAGGTGGTCACCAGCTTTCGCCTGACCACCGAACTGGCGCCGCCCGAGCGGCGGTGAGGAGGGCGGCGGGTCGCGTCTGGCCGGTTGACGGGGTTCGCCTATGGCGCGCTCTCAAAACGGTTTCTTAACCCCGAGGACTTACGGTCAGGGCTCCGAACGCGGATGGACGATCGTTCATGAGTCACGATCCGAGAGGGTGCGGGGCATCGATGGAGATCCTTCGGTCGCTTCGCTTCCTCAGGATGAGGCTATTAAAAATTGATAATCCTCATCCTGAGCGTTCGCAGGACGCGAAGGATCTCCCTCGAATCCATGAAACCTTACAGATTGGTTATCTGAGTTCGGTGCCCTGACATTGGCAACGAGAGTTTGACCTGGGCGCCCAGTTCGGCTATTGAGCACCGTTCCATTCCCGGACAGGCGGTTTGGCGGCCAGCGGCGGGCCTTCATGGGCACGACCGTTTGGCGTCGATCCGCCCGATTCCGCGCCCCCGTGGGCGGGATCGCACCCCAACGGGGTCCCCGGGACACCAATGGCCGCAAGGCCCCGGCGCACCAGCGCGCCGATCGCACAACAACCTCGTCGAAGGTGTCCGTTCATGAGCAAGCGCCTGACCTCCAAGTACAAGATTGACCGCCGCCTGGGCGTCAACCTCTGGGGCCGCCCCAAGAGCCCTATCAACCGTCGTGAGTATGGCCCCGGCCAGCATGGCCAGCGCCGTCGCAAGCCCTCTGACTTCGGTGTGCAGCTCGCCGCCAAGCAGAAGCTGAAGGGCTACTACGGCGAGATGTCGGAAAAGCAGTTCCGCCGCATTTATGAAGAGGCCACCCGCCGCAAGGGGGACAC
>JANQGN010000084.1 GCA_028277295.1 Rhodospira sp. | reverse complement strand
TCTGGTGCGGACGGAGGGATTCGAACCCCCACTCTCACCGAGAAGCGGATTTTAAGTCCGCTGCGTCTACCAGTTCCGCCACGTCCGCGTGAGCAACCTGCCGACAGAACGGCGAAAGTAGAGCAGGCCCCGCCGGAACGCCAGCCCTGATTTGCATGCCTCACACGCCCGACAGGGCTCCGAACCCGGATGAACAAACGTTCACAAAGCGCCGTCCGAGAGGACCGGAGCACGCGATGGAGATCCTTCGGTCGTTTCACTCCCTCAGGATGAGGTTATTTTAAATGTATAAACTTCATCATTAGCACCCAAAGGGTGCGAAGGATCTCCAACGGAGACGAGCAACCTAACGGACCTGTCATCCGAGTACGGAGCCCTGTTGTTCTATTCCGCCGCCACCGGTTGGCGCGAGGCCGCGCACGGTGTCTGGTCCGCGGCCGGGTTCGCCGCCTCCCGCCGTTCCGCCAGGGCCTGCCGGATGATGGTCACGGCCGACGTCAGGAACAGGCCGGCCAGCACCGCCGCCACGATCAGGTCGGGCCAGCGGGTGCCGGTGAGACCGACCAGGATGCCGGCGCCGACGACGCCGACGTTGCCGATGGCGTCGTTGCGGCTGCACAGCCAGACCGAGCGCACATTGGAATCTCCGTCGCGATAACGCAGCAGCAGCAGCACCGAGATGACGTTGGCGACAAAGGCCAGGACGCCAATGGAGCTCATCACCACCTCGTCCGGCTGCGCCGCCACCAGCACCCGCCAAAGGCTGGCGCCCAGGATGACCACGGCCATCACCGCCAGGCTGATCCCCTTGGCCAGGGCGGCGGTGGCCCGCGCCCGCAGCGACATGCCGATAACCGCGAGCGAAATGCCGTAGGTCAGGCTATCGCCCAGGAAGTCCAGGGCATCGGCTTTCAGCGCCATGGACTGGGCCATCAGGCCGAAGCTCATCTCCACCAGGAACATGCTGGCGTTGATCGCGATCACGGCCAGCAGGACGCGCCGGTAGGTGCGCGACACGCCATCAAACCGCACGGGCTGGGAACAGCCGCACCCCGCCATTGGGTGTCTCCTCTTGCAATATCGAACCAGGGCGCCATTCTGAAACCTGGAGCCACTCGAGGTTCAAGCGTTGTCTGCGCACCCAAGCCGGAGACCTGCCGGTGAACATCGGTACCCTCGCCCGCCTGACCGAAACCAAGGTCGACACCATCCGCTACTACGAACGCATCGGCCTGGTGCCGGCGCCCGCGCGCACTGCCGGCAACCACCGGGTTTACGACCGCGAGCACCTGAGGCGCCTGTCCTTTGTGCGGCGGGCACGGCGGTTGGGCTTCACGCTGGACGAGGTTCGGGAGATGATCGCGCTCGGACGCCATGCCGATCGCTCTTGCGCCGACGTTCATGGGGTGGCGCGCCGCCATCTCGACGCGGTTCAAGGCAAGATCGACCACCTGGAACGGCTGCGCGCCGAACTGGCGCGCCTGGTGGACCAGGTGGACCAGTGTGAGGGCGGCCGGGTCGAGCACTGCGGCATTCTCGATGCGCTGTCCCACGCCGGGGATCCCGAGGCCGACGGTGGGCCAGGGGACTAGAGCATGTTGCGCGATTTCTGAGTCGCCCAGCATGCTCTAACAATTTGTTTTTCAAGCAAATCGTCCCCAAAAGATCGTCCAGGGCGATCTGTGCCAGATCGCTCGGGATTTGCTTTAGCGCGCCCTGCCCCCCACCCTGTTGGAGGGCAGGCGCAGGCTGTTGAAGGATGCCCGCACCGAGGGGTCACGCAGCGGTCCGAAGACCTGGACGGGGATGGACGGACCCACCGCCGCGCGCAACGGGCCTTTGGGCACCGCCAGGGTCCCTTCTGCGTCAACCGTGCGGGCGGCCAGGTTCACCGTTCCCGACAGGGCTCCATCGAACAGCGGATGCCGCAGGCTCAACCGGTCCAGCGTGACGAGGCCCGCCTCGATGTGCACGACCCCGTCCAGGTCGGCGGGGCGCTGGGCAGGCGCGGTGTCGCCGAGCAGGTTGGCGGCGGTCTGGTCCAACGCCGCGATCGGGCGGAGCAAGGCGGCCAGGGACGACCCGTCGACACTGCCGGGCGTGAGATGCAGGCCCCGCGCCGTGACCGTGGCCTCGCCGGTCAGGCCTGCCAGGGCGGTGGGAGCCGTCATGCCCTGGCCATCCAGGGTGAGGGTCACGGTGGCGGTGCCGGTCACGGCGGCATCGGCGCCCGCGCCTTGCCCGGTCGAGCCCGTTGTCTCTAGCAGGCGCCGGACATCCATGTTCCGTGCCTCCAGCCGCCAGGACCATGACGGGCCGATCGCCGCCGTCAGGGCGGTGACAGCGCCGCTGGCCTCGACGGTGCCACCGGCCAGCCGAGCGTCGAGGTGGTCCAGGGTGATCGTCTCCGCCAGCCAGCGGGCCGCGAGGGTGGCGTCGGTCAGGGGGGGGATGCCGGCCAGCGTCAAGGTGTTGGCCTTGAGCGTCAGGTCGGCATCCAGCCAGTCGGGCAAGGCCAGCGGTGGCGGCAGCGGCATCGCCACCCGGTCCCCTGTCAACTCGGCCACCAGATGCGGGCGCGACCCGTCCAGGCCCAGGGTCGCGGCGCCGTCCACGTGGCTGTCGCCCACCCGCAGATCCAGCGGAGCCAGCGTGAGGGCCGACCCTTCCCCTCCGAGCCGCGCTTGTAGCCGGAGCGGCAGCGGCGTGGTGGGGTTGGTTCGGGCCGCCGCCGCTGGCCCGCGCAGCGCGCCCGCGAGGGTCATGGCGTCTGGGTGACGCAGGTCCACCGACAGGTCATAGGACGGGCGCGGCGACAGGGTGTCGCGAAGGACTCCGTTCACGTCCAGGCTGCCGCCCTGCAGGCGCAGCGCGCCGGTGACCTCCAGGGCCGCGGTGGACCCATTCAGAAGCAGGGTCTGGGTCATCGGTCCCAGGTTGCGCAAGGCAGAGGGTGGATCCAGCCGCAGCAGGCGGGCCGTGCGGATCGGATCCGCGATCTCCATGGCCAGGGTCAGGCCGTGGAAGCGCGGTTGGTGGCCGAGTCCGGACACACCTCCGGACATGGTCACACGGGCGTCGGCCAGCGCGCCGATCTGGGCCTCCCGCAAGGTCAGGCGCCCGCCCAGCAGCGATCCGGCGAGCGTGATGTCGCGCAGCGGCAGGTCGTCGATGGTCAGAGTGTCCACGCGGATGCGGGCGTTGGCGTCCATGTTATTCAGGGCCGCCAGCCATGCGGGCAGGGCAAGGACTGGCCCGTCCGCCGTGGAGTCTGGCCCTGGCCGCTGGGTGGGCGTCGCCGGTAGATAGGCGTCAAGGTTGAGTGACTCGATATGGAGGTTGGCGCCGATTCCCAGGCGCGGACCGCCGCGCAGGACCACCGCGCCGGTGGCCCGGGTTGTGTCCAGGGTCAGATCCAGGTTGGTGAGCCGCAGGTGTTCGGACGTGCTGGCGACGTCCATATCCAGGGAGAAGCCGCGCAGGCGGTCTGGCGGCAGTTGCTCGGCGGGCAGCCCGGCCCAGGCCAGCGCCTCGCGCAGGTTGCCAGCGCGAGCCATGACATGGCCCTCGACCGCGAGCTGCCCGTTCTCGGCGGTCAGGGATGCGCGCGCCGTCACCGTGGAAGCCCCGGGCAGGTTGGCCCGGGCATCCTCGATGGTCAGGCGCCCATCCTCTAGCGCCGCCTCCACGCGGGCCTGACGGATCACCTCGCCGCGCCAGGTCATGGCCTCCGCGGTCAGGCTCAGCCGTCCGCCGAGGGTCTTCGGTGGGGTCAGCGCTGGTGCGTCGATGGCGTTGCCTGGCGCGGGGTCGGCCGGTCGGGGCGGGGGCGGCGCGGCGGTATCCGCCAGCCAGGCATCCAGGTCGAGTGCGCGCAGTCTCAGGTCGGCGGCGACGTCCGGCCGACGGCCATCCACGGTGATCCGGGCATGGCCGCGCGCCTCCGCTCCGTCCAGGCCCATGCGCAGGTCCGACAGGGTCAGCCCGGCCAGGTTGGCGGCGACCTCCGCCGACAGCGAGAAGGGTCGCGCCGGCAGGGCCGCGAGTCCGGGCACGGCCGCCAGCGCAGGTCCGAGGTCGGCGGCGACGGCGGCCAGGTCGGGGCCGCCAAGGCTGAGGTCTCCGCGCAACGCTGGCTGCTGGCCAGATGGGTGACCCCGGACGCTGGACAGGATGCCGGACAGGGCCCCGGACAGGGTGGCGGTCGCGCCGCTGTCGGGCATCAGGAGTTGAAGGTCTATCGGGGTGGCGCGATCTTGGGCCACGTTGCCCACCAGGGCATCGAAGACCACGGGGGTCGCCGGGGGGGGGCCAGCGGCGACGTCGCCGCTCACTCGGAACGGGCCGCGCAGGCTATCGGCCGATAGGTCCAGGGTGGCGATGGTCAAGCGTGCCTCGATGGCCCGCCTGGCATCGCGGATCACAAGACGGCCGTTGCGCGCGTGAACGTTGTCCAGCGCCACGCTCATGCCGGCCCCATCGGTGAGCGCGGCGGCGGGTGTCGGCGAAGGGGATGTCTCCGGGCCGGGGCGGCTGGGAATGGGCATGGCCACGGAGCCGCCGCTGCGCCCGTTGACGCCGGTGTCGGGGGCGCCAAACACCCAGTTGGCGCGGCCATCGGGCAACCGCTCGAGCAGGATCACCGGGTCGATGACACGCACCGAGGTTACCCGCACCTGGCCCCGCAGGAGCGGCGCCCAAGCTAGGCTGGCCCGGATCGCGGAGACGCGCACCATGTGTTGGGCGGAGCCGCCATGGATGTTGGCCAGGCGCACGCCCTCGACGGACACGGTGGGGCGCGGCAGCACCCGGACCGACAGGTCACCACCGATGTCCACCGCCCGGCCCGTGACGGCCTCGATGCGCGCGGCCACGTCGTCACGCCAGGCGTTCCAGTCAATGAACGACGGTGCCAAGAGTGCCGTTCCGATCGCCAGGATCAGCAGGACAAGAAGCAACAGGGCCAGCTTTCGCACCGCCGCATCCTCCCGCGCGTCTCGCCCCGGGACCGACCGGCGCGATGATCGCGGCGGGTCCCGTCAATTGGGGGCCAGAATCCCGGGACATCCTAGTCGCAAACGCACGGGGTCGCAAAATCGGCGCGGGTGGGCGGCCACGCGGCGTTGGTCCGTGGTGAGGATGCAACACTGCCGCCAGGGCTCCGAACCCGGATGACAGATCCGTTAGGTTGCTCGTCTCCGTTGGGGATCCTTCGCGTCCTGCGGACGCTCAGGATGAGGACTTTCACTTTTTAAGGGCTTCATCCTGAGGGAGTGAAACGACCGAAGGATCTCCATCGCGTGCTCCGGTCCTCTCGGAAGGCGCTTCTTAAACCGATCGTCCATCCGAGTTCGGAGCCCTGGGCCATCCGCGTGGGG
>JANQGN010000726.1 GCA_028277295.1 Rhodospira sp. | reverse complement strand
CTTCATCGGCGCCGCCTTCAACACCGTGGCGCTGGACGACGACGCGGCCAGGCGGGTGATGCACGAGGCGGCGGAGCGCCTGGGCATGCCCTGCGTGGATCCGGTGCGCACGGGTGTGGAACCCCTGGTGGACCGGCTGCTCGCCGATGCCTGACCCCACCGCCACCCTGACCGTGGCCGCCGAGCGCTGGCCCATCACCGGCGGCTTTACGATTGCGCGTGGAACCCGCACCGAGGCGACGGTGGTGGTCGCCACGATCACCGACGGCCCGGTCACCGGGCGCGGCGAGGCTGTCCCCTATGCCCGCTATGGCGAGACCGTCGAGGGCGTGGCCGGGTCCATGCGGAGCCTGGCGGACGACATCGCCGCCGGCCACCTCGACCGGGCGGCCTTGCGCGCCCGTCTGCCGCCGGGGGCGGCGCGCAACGCCCTCGACGCCGCGCTGTGGGACCTGGAGGCCAAGCGCGCCGGCCGCCGCGCCTGGGAACTGGCCGGCCTGTCCGCGCCGCCCGACGACATGGTGACGGCCGAGACCCTCAGCATCGCGACTCCCGAGGCCATGGCCACCAAGGCCCGGAGCCTGGCCGACCGGCCGCTGTTGAAAATCAAGGTGGGCGCCGACCGCCCCCTGGACCGCATCGCCGCCGTGCGCCATGGCGCCCCGGAGTCGGCCCTGATCGTCGACGCCAACGAGGCGTGGTCCCCGGACCAGCTGCAGGCCCTGCTGCCCGCGCTGGCCCGGCTGCGGGTCACCCTGGTGGAGCAACCCTTGCCGGCGGGCGCCGACGGGGCCTTGGCCGCTCTCGGTCCGCCCCCGGTACCCCTGTGTGCCGACGAAAGCGCCCATACCGCCACCGACCTGGACCGGTTGGCGACACTCTACCAGGCCGTCAACATAAAGCTGGACAAGACCGGCGGCCTGACCGAGGCGCTGGACATGCTGGCCGGGGCGCGGACGCGGGGCCTGTCGGTGATGGTCGGCTGCATGGTGGGGACCTCGCTGGCCATGGCTCCGGCCACGGTGATCGCCGGAGTCGCCGACGTGGTGGACCTGGATGGTCCGGTCTTGCTGGACCGCGACCGGTCCCCATGTATCCCGTATGACACCGGCCGGATGGGTCCCCCCCCGGCGGCGCTGTGGGGCTAAGGGGACCCGTTCGGCCGACCCACGACTCCTTGCGCGCGAAGGGTCAGGTATGAATCGCGCTCCGGACTCTCAGTCCACCGCACGCCCGGACGCCCCGGTGACCGTGATCGTCTGCGTCAAGGACCGCTTCGAGGGCTCGCCGTCCTGCGGGGGGCGAGGCTCGCGGACCCTTATCGCGGCGCTGCGCGACGACCTGGAGCGCCACGGCGAGGCAGCGGTCATCCAGGAGGTTCAATGCCTGGGGCGCTGCACCATCGGCCCCAACATGCGCCTGAAGGGTGGTGCGTTTTTCACGGGCATGACCAGGGACCGCCTCGGGGAGGTGCGGGAGGCCATCGCCGCGTTCCGTCGCGCGGAGCGCGCGACGGCGGACTCCCGCATGGCAGGACCCCCAGCCGTCACGTCCATCGAAGACGGTGTCCACCGTTCCTGATTGACGTGGTTTGGGTTAATCTCCCATTGGTCGCCAGGTGGTTGCGCGCCCGGGCGATTCGGTTTATATCCTAGGGTATACGTTCGGTGGTCCGCGACGTGGCGGTCTGGGCCTGGCGCGGCGGACACAACAAGGATCGGGTCTTCTCGAAACGCCTGACGGTGGGGTGCGCCGGGCCATGATGATAGCTCCCCTTGATGTGCAGACCGCCTATGCGGTGCGGGAACGCGGTCCCGCGGACGTTAACCCTGCCTCTTTGCGGGCCGGACGTGACGCGGGGCAAGACCCCCTGGGCACCGCGCGGCGGACCGCTGGAGCGGCCGGCGGCCGGGATGGCGGCGGTGGCGTCGAGTTCGTTGGCCGCTCTCCGTCCCTGTCCACCGGCATTCTCGGGACCCTGGGCGAAATCGGTGCCTCCAGCCTGAACCGGCTCGACCCCTTGACTGGCGAGCCGATGGAGGTGGACCCCATCACCGGCGATCCCATGCCCGCCGACCCCTTGAGCGTGGCGCTCGCGGACAGCGCCGCCGAGGACACCGGCGCCACGGCGGCCGACGCGCCGGCCGCGTCCGCCCCGGATGGTGGGGGCGGTGGCACCGCCGGCGGCGCCGGCAACCCCAACGACCTGACACCCGAGGAACAGGCCGAGGTGCGGCGGCTCCAGGCCATCGACCGACAGGTGCGGGCACACGAAGCCGCTCACAAGGCCGCCGGGGCCGGCGTCACCGGGCCAGCAACCTTCACGTATGTGACCGGCCCGGACGGCCGCCAGTATGCGGTGGCCGGCGAAGTGCAAATCCACGTCACCGCCTCGCCCAGCAACCCGGAACAGGCGGTCGAGCAGCTTGAGCAGGTCAGGCGCGCGGCGCTCGCGCCGGCCGATCCATCGCCCGCCGACCGGGCCGTGGCCGCCGCCGCCGATGCCGCCCTGACCCGGGCCGAAGCCGAGGTGCGCGAACAGGAGCAGGCCGAGGCGGCCGAGCAGGCGAGCCGTCGCGAGCGGCGTCAGGCGACCGATGGCGATGCCGACTCGGAGACCGCGCAGGCCGGCGCCGTTCTCCCGTTCGCCGAGGCGGCGACCGCCTATGGACAGGCGAGCCGGCTGCTCGGAGGAGGGGGCACGCCCTTCGTCGATCCGACCGGGGTGACCGAACCACGGACGGCCTTCAGCCTGGTGGCGTGAGGATCGCGGCCGGGACCGCCAAACCGCCTGTCTTCCGGTTGATCGCGGATGTCCGGGGTCATCGCCCCATTGGCGTTAGGGTAATGTCGGGATGGGCTTCGCCAAGCCTTCAGCGGCATGCGCTCCCTTGGGAGATCCCTCCGCCCCTCCTGGGGCGTTCGGGATGAAGAGTGCTTTGAATTTATTATACCAACGGACAGAAGTCATGACACGTTGGCCCATTCGCGATTTGCGATGGATGTGATACGGGTTGGTGCTGCGACGAGGTCGTTCCAGGCATCACAACAGGCATCGACGATTTCTTCGTAAGTCTCGTAGAGGCGATTGGCGAGCTTGTTCTTCCGTAAGTATTCCCAGATGTTCTCGACCGGGTTGAGTTCTGGGCTGTAGGGCGGCAGTTCGATGAGCGTGATGTTGTCGGGGACGATGAGATCATTGCCGCCATGCCATCCGGCTCCGTCGAGCACGACGACGGCGTGAGCGTCCTCGGCCACATGCCGGGAGATTTCGGCCAGGTGCTTGGTCATCGCCTCGGTGTCGGCGCGTGGCATGACGAGGGCGGCACCGACGCCCCGGGCCGAACAGACGGCACCGAAGATGTAGGCGGATTGGTAGCGCGTGTCGCGCACGGCACGGGGGCGCGAACCGCGCCGTGCCCAGACCCGCGTCAAGGTTCCCTTCTGGCCGACCCGGGCTTCATCCTGGAACCAGACCTCGATCGGTTTGCGCCTGGCGGCGTCTGGCACCACCGCGGCGACCTGTTCGCCGAAGTTTTTTTGAACGTCTCCTGGGCGCCTTCGTCCGTTTTCGGATGGCGCGGGCGCGCCGACAGGCGGGTGAAGCCGCGTTGGCGCAACAGCCGTCCCACATGGCGCTCGGACAGGTTCACCTCGAACTCCTTGGCGATAACAGCCTGCAAATCCACACGACGCCAGCGCACAACGCCATGTTCGGCGATGTCAGGACCCGTCTCGACAAGGGCGTCAAGTCTTTCGAGTTGCGCTTCCTTCAACTGCGGCGGGCGTCCCGGTCGCGGACGATCCCGGAGCCCGGCGACTCCCTCTTCATTGTAGCGATGTACCCAATCGCGCAAAGTCTGCCGCGTCATTCCGCCCGCCTCGGCGGCGTACGTTCGCGACGCTCCCTCCATCACCAAGGCGATCGCCAACATCCGGCGCGCTTGCGCCACATCACTCACCCGGCACGCCTGAGCCCGCAGGTCAGCAGCGGACAGGTCCTCACGCGTAACTGCGACTGCCATCTCTCGATTCTCCCAAACGAATCAGTCGCTTGACAGAATCACAACCGAACCTGCCAGGGCAAGCCCCCGTCAGAGTCATCAGTTCTGGCCGTTGGTATAA